>CAYPZY010000225.1:0-5363 GCA_964415155.1 uncultured Bdellovibrionales bacterium | reverse complement strand
TGGTTTGTCACAGAGTCCATCGGTGTTTGCGTCCGTACAGTACCAATTGCCGTAAAAAGAAAATACATACATGCTATCCATAATATTTAATGGCGAGCTAATGACCTTGGAATTATTTACCCACAGCTCGGCAATTCCGTTACCTGCCGCCACCGAGGAAGCCGATCTAATGTGGCCCTCCATGCAATACCATTGATTTGTTTCGAGATGAAAACTACTCTGAATGTCTCCCGTCTTAGTTCTCAAATAGAGATTTTGATTTGCATCTAGATTGGCAAATATTTTTAGTGAACCGGCGGTGCCGTCAATAGCGAAAACCCCGGTCGATGTCGGAGAAAAGACAAAATTGGCAGACCATTTTGCGTAATAGCGGAAGAAAATTTCCTGACTATTTGAAAATGGTAGGCCGATTGAACCTGTGCCCGTACCATTTGGTAAGTTTATCGTTTCCAAAGCTTTTGAGCCGTCATAGCTGATGTTAGTGATATTGTAACTACCAGGTTCCCATTGCCACCCGCCATTAGCAAATTTACTTCGCCCTAAATCAGTCGCGCTCGTCCGATCTTCCAGATTTTCGCAAGCAAGAACGTTAAGGTGGTTACAGGTAATTTCTTGTAAATCGGTGGTGGTTTTATTTAATGGTGCCGAAGTAAGAGCGCTACCCATTTCTGATATTGGAGCGGGGTTTGCGATACGGCATAATATCTCGCCCCTGTAAGGATTATTGTCTACAATAGCCTCAAAACTACCGGCAGCAAGTTGACTTGGATTGTTTGGTAACGAGATGGAAAGCTTAAGTTGGTTCGAACTAAAATTGAGAGTCTTAGAGCTTGAAGTGCGGTCAATAGAAAAGTAATTGCTTGCCCGAGGAAGAGAATTTTTAATTTGATAAATCTTTGCCAAGTGCGCAGTTAAATTGTTGTCAGTCCGAATGACGATATCGAGTGGTTGTTGATCAGGATTCGTTGAGCACCATACTTCGGTAAGAGGCAGGCTCTGTCCGCCGGTGTCTTCGTATTGATAAATGGCGGCCCCGACTCCTAAGTAGTCACGGTTATAAGAGTTAAAATAAATAACGGGATGGTTAAATTCAAATTTGTAATCTGTTGACTCGCAATTGTCGCTTTGAATGTTGGCTTGGGTATCGACAACTAGCTTCCCTTGAAATCCTTGCCCCAAGCTACATTCAAAGTTGGGAGCTGTTCGTGAATACGTGCCTTCGAGAGGTTTGCCTAAGTAAGTCCCGCCAGTTCCGTTGTACTCGGTGCCGATAGAGCTGACCACAGCTTTGGATGAGTTCTGATTAAAAAGTATATTATCATTGGCACAATTGTGAAATATGCCAATCAAAACGACAGATAAGAGAAGAATCAAATAATGAATTTTCTTAGTCATACTAACTTCAAATATAACTGGTCTATAGTCATATTTTAGCAAACATTTAGTTCCGATTCACTTAAATTCCAACCACATTTTGGCCTGACATTGTAAGATCTTGACGTTGAGTTATAATGCTAGAGGTGGTTATTGACGAGAATGAGTTGAATCAAATTGAGACGTTCATTAGAGCCGGCAATCAAAAGCAAGCCGTTAAGTTATTAGAGCGCCTGACTCCCCAAAATGTTCCCCATAAATTGGTGTTACGCGCCTCTAATCTGCTGGTACGTGCTGGTTTAGAAAAAATGAGTGCGCGCATACTTCACCCCCTGATGTTTAACGAGCGTCAAAAACCCGACCCGAAAATCGCTGCACAATATGCCCTAACTCTCCAGCAGCTCGGAGCGTATAGTGAAGCTTTGAAAATTCTCGAAAAACTTGATTTTGTAAACATTGCTGAAACAAATCTCTTTTATGCCTTTGGTCTAATGACTAAGTGGGAGTACGAAGCTGCAATTCCCTTTTTACGCGCGTATTTAAAGTTTCCGGAAATTACTCTTTATCAGAGTCTGGTTGCTAAAACCAATCTGGCGCAAGCACTCATTCTCTCGAACCAAATCGAAGATGTGGATAACCTGCTCTCAGAGGTTCAGTCGCAAGCGGAGGAAAGCAAGTTTTTTTTATTGGGAGCTAATGTGCTTGAATTAAAAGCTCAACTATTTTTTATTAGGGGGCAGTTTGCAGAAGCTCTTAGCCTCTTAAATTCTTCGAATGAAAGACTAGAAGGCAGCCCTGAGCGTTACAGGCTAATGGTCGAATACTGGAAAGTTATTTGCAATTATTCTCTAAATCCCACAAAAAAAGAAGCCATCAATAATTTTCAACAGCTCCGTAAGAAATCAGTCGAACGCGGTTTTTGGTCAGTTGTAAGAGAATGTGATTTCCAAAGAGCTCTTATTGAAGGAGACCAGAATTTATTTTTAAAAGTTTACTTTGGCACGCCATTTTCAAACTATCGAAAAAAAATGGCCTTTAGATTTCCACAAGTGGTTATACCCGAGGTCTATTTTTGGAATCCTACGCAAGTCAAAACTAAAAAAGATAACATCTTTCGAGTGAACGAAGGACATGACCTTGTCAGTGGCGCAAAATTAAAGAAAGGCCAACTTTCACACCGTCTTATTCAGTCTTTGACCTCAGACTTTTATATTCCGTTTCAGACCGAATCCTTATTTGGTTATGTGTTTCCCGACGAGCACTACAATCCCATATCGTGCTATAAAAAGACGGCCAACGCGATCAATCGATTACAATCCTGGTTTACGCGGAATTCAATTCCTATTCAGATTAGATTTAAAGATGGCGGATACCGAATTTACCTTAACGATCCTTATCTTTTAGAAGTAAAAATTCAGACTTTTGAGGAACGCAAAACATATGATACTAAATCAGAAATACAGAGATTGCTTGCTTCGGGAGGAAAAACTTCAAAAGAAATCTCATCTCATTTAGATGTTCCTTTGCGGACCGTCTCGCGGTATTTGAGTGAACTTGTCGATGATAACAAGGTCACTACCGTCAAAAGTCAGTACTTTTTAAAGGGACAGAAGTGAGACATGCTAGTACCTAGATGCATTTTATAAGTAATAATGTATAAGTAAGAACATTTCATCAGCCGGGCCGCTAGCGCTATTTTGTCGCTCATACTGCCATACGAATTCAAAATGAGGGCGCGGCAGCCATATAATTCCAGCACCGATTTTATTTTGGTCTGAGTAATTAGGACTTTTAATTGTCTTTTTCTGACCTTGAAAAAATGGAGTGAGGCCTTTGGCCACTTCATATCCGTATCGTACAAATGAGATATCTCTGACTGAATCTAATTGCGATACTTGAGAGATCTCGCTCAAAAGATAAGACTTTTCCGAGAATGAAAAAGTAGCGTGCAAGCTCACAGCTTTTAGTCGTTGTCCCTGGCCTTCAGAGTTTATGGCGCTAAATCCGAAGCGAGAATTTTCACCAAGGCCCTGGTAAAAGGTTCCTGTGTAGCCGGTTTGTTGTAAACTAAACGGAATCGCCGAAGTCGACTGAAATCCTGCGACACTTAAAAATTGTCGTTCACCCTCGTAGACAAACTCTAAACTATCACGCTCTAGCCATGGGGCAAAACCGAGCTCCGACTTAATCCAGAGTTCATGGTCAGGCATTCGTAGTCCATAGATGGGATCGAATCTTCCAATGCGAATATAGAGTTCGTCTTTTGGTGTCCAAAGCGCATAGTATTCGGGACTAACGAATTTAACTTCCTCAGAGGCTTTGGGGTTTTCGATTTTACCTACTGAAAATATAAATTTTAGTTTATCAAATACTAAACCCAATCGCATTTGAGTTTGCATTAAAAACCCTTCGCTATCTTCTTTGGCTCCGCTGGCAAGTTTGTTGGACAAGTATCTTATATCACCCCCAACAAATATCTTTTCAGCAAAGTCATCAGGGATCTTTACTAATCCTTGAAGAAGATGTTCTTCGTCGTTTGCACCCCAGGAGCTCATGAGTTCGCGTGACAAGCTTCTTCCGTAGCTATTTAGGATTCCGCCGCCAGATGGTGTTAAATGACAGGATGTGCAGTTCGTGTATCCGTGGCGAATTGTATCGGGGAATGCCAACGTTTTTTCAGCGACAGAGATTTGCAGTAGTACTAAAAGTAAATTTTGAAATCTCACTTACGGCCTCCGGGTAGGGGGTGTGCTTATAATTTTATTTCGACCTCTATTTGTACTGATTCGCTAACTGTGATTCCAAGATATTTTGGAATTTCAATTTTAAAGTCAGAAACCTTTATTTCAAACTCAGCGTCAATTTTTTTGCTTTTGCTGCTAAAAGTATATTTGCCACTGATTTCTTTGGTGACTCCATGTAAATTGAGTTTTCCGGAAAAAGTTCCCTTCGAGTCAGCCAAATCACTGGCGGGAAGGGTGATCTCAGCTAGAGTCACCTTGGCTTCTGGAAATTTATCCACTTCCAAATATTTCTTCTTCATGTGTTCGTCTCTTAAGCTGATACCGGTTTGGAGTTTGTCGAGAACGAAGGAGAATTCGCCGCTGGCCTTATGTTTTTTAATCATAAGTTTTCCGGCAGGAAACGCGTCCTTTGAGTCCCCGCGAATTTTTAAAAATCCCGGTTTCCCAATTGCCGTGAACTTGACCGCGCCGGCAGCGGTTTTCAACTCCAAGTCTTCTATAGCGAAGGCTTTTCCTCTGAATATTTGCGCTTCTATCAATTGTATTAGTGCTAACATTAGCAGGATCTTTCTCATGTATTCCTCACTTTCTAAAATGGCAGTCTTCGTCTTGGTCGCGTCTGAATGCCTGTTTAATTTCATTGTTTTGTTCATCCTCATCACATGGCGGCGGCGTAGGAGGGGAGGGCGTTTCTGGTGGTGGAGGATTTTCCGACGATGGAAATTCGGGTGCTCCAATTTGGATCCAATCGTTTAAATACTTTAAGGCAGTCGAAGGGAGCGGTTGTGATGGCGGCATGAAGCCTCCGTTTACGGCGGTTTTTATGCGATCCAGATATGAGCGTACCGTCGCATAGTTTTCTAGATTGATTCCACCCTTATTTCCTCCCGCCTGGGAGTGGCACCGCAGGCAGTAGACGGAAAATACTTTTGACTTGACGCTGGCGAAATCAGGTCCGCTTGTTCCTGTTCCAACTCCCGTACCGGAATTTGCTGTTTCAGTGGGTAGGGATGTGGTTTGATAACCACATCCAAGAATCTGTACCACGAAGGCCATAGTAATAAAGGCTCGCATATATTCTCCCGTTGATTATCTTGTTTTTTGGCAGATAAAAATTAGTGGAGATCCTGGGTTCTCGTCGGCGCTTAAGACAATCTCAACCATGTTGACGCCGCGGCGATTTAAAGATCTTGCACTCGCTTTGTCGTTTGAAGACGGGTGTGTGACTGAAACTTCTCCCGCTCC
>CAYPZY010000224.1:0-5365 GCA_964415155.1 uncultured Bdellovibrionales bacterium | reverse complement strand
CATCGGTGTTTTTATAAAACTGCCGCGGCTTTTCTAATTCTCTAACAATTAAATATTTTTGCCCAACCTGACCATTTTTCATTTCCACATAGGAATAATTAAAATTACTACCGACAAGGCCGCTATCTTTAAATTCGACGACATGCCCAAGTTCTTGAGGAAAATTCTCAGCGATGAATGCCGGTAGAGGAACGATCGTTTCTTTTGGTTGCGACAAGGGTTTTCCTGAAAAAATAATTTGTGCCGAATTTTGTGACCTTTCTTGCTCCCAAATTGGCAGACTCGGTGGAATCACTCTCAATGTAGGAGTCGAGCGCGTGCGCGGCGCTGGAATTATTACTTCCTCGGTCGTTTGCGCCCGCAACCCCTGAGTAGGCAGATAGTCATCGTCGCTGCCAGGTAGAAACTCCAGTTCCTCTTCTTTGTCAGGAGTGATCGGCCCGGTTAAGACCGGTGGGGCTGGCTGATTAACAGTGATGTCGACAGTCGGCTCGTCGGCCGCCGATCCAGAGTAAAAATTGAGAGTGTAACCCGGCTGAACAAAGTGCGGATTAGAAATATCATCATTTAACGCCCACACTTTTGGCCAATAGTAGGGATCACCAAAAAGAGTGCGGCTGATATCCCAAAGTGTATCGCCTTTTTGAATCTTATATTTTTCAGAACTGCGTTTACCTGCAGCCTTACTCCACGCCTCTTCGGGGATAGGCTTCATAGCATTGAAAATTTTAAATAGTCGCTCTTCAAACTCATCGCCGTCAGGACCACTTGGTACTTCTTGTTCGCGCCCAACCATAGGTTCTGGATTTACCTCTTCTGGGGGAGCCACTTTGGGTGGTGGTGCTTTTTCAGCTTTTAAAGCGGGGTCTACTTTGGGCGGCTCTGGCGCTTTTTCTTCGACGACTGATTCATCATCATCTAATTTTATATCGTCAGACTCTTCAGCATCGCGGATGCGGATGGAGCTATTACCTTTTGTTCGCGGTGGAGTTGGTTGGGCTTTTGGTTTTTGCGTTGGAGCCGAGTCGGCTTCCTCTTGCAAACCTAGTTCTGTTTCTAAATTAAAATCATCACCCTCTTGTGCTTGCGTTTGCGGCACATGGACAAGGGATAAATTGATCAATAGAATACTTAAAACGATCCGTGTTTTAAATTTTTCCAATTATTACTCTTCTTGTTTTAAAAGCTTTAGTTGTAACCCCGATTGATAAAATTCTGGGCTCTTAGGAAACCGCGTTTGCACCATTTTGAAAGCCTTTTCTGCTTTATCTAATTTGCCTAATTTTCTGTAAGAGATTCCTTTTCCCATTAAAGCCGCCGGCAGTTTATTGCCGTTTGGATAAAACTTTTGCAGAAGCACAAAGTTTTTCAAAGCTCTTTTGTATTCAGACTTTGAAAGCGCCAACATTCCATTAAGGTACAAGGCATTGTCGGCATGAACAGATTGCGGATAATTTTTGATAAGGAGTCTTACAGATTTATTAAGAAGAAGTTTGTCGCCTTGACGATAAGCTTCGATGACCTTCGCATACAGTGACTGATCTGGACTTATCGTTTCACGCGGAATCGCCGCAAAAACGTTCAGAGAAAAAACGACCAAACCTAAACCGATAAAAAGATTCATATATTTATTTTTCAAAGGCTTACTCCCCATAGGTCATCGACCACTTTTTTTCGAACACTCTACTAGTTTAGAAATTTTTTGAGGTTGTGTCAGTACTATTTAACGCATTTACCCGCAGAAGTTTTCCACAGCCGTTGTGGATATATCTTAGTGCAAGACCTTGGGCCGTAGGACGGACAAGGGTTTTAGCGATTTGCTTGTTTTCAAAGCTATTAATAAGTATTTGAAATATTTTATTTTTTTAAAAAATTTGGAAGTTTTTTTTAGATGTTTTTAAAGATTCTTACAGAAACTCTTCGAATCTCATCTTTGGCTAACTTAAATTTACAAAAATTTGAATGATGTTAGGCGTTTGCATTGTGTAAGGAAAATGTGGTTCACTATTTTTTCATCACTTGTTTTTATTGCAATTTTCCAGGACCTATTACAGCCATACACTGTTTTATTGGCAAAAGTTCTTCAAAGCCAATGCCTTTCGCTTAGTCCTTCAACAAAATGGTCTGATTCCTACAATGCAATCGTCTGTGGAGTAAATCTTCCTGAAGGTCAATTCAAAGAGATTTTAAAACTGAGCGGCCTACTTCACCTCATCGTGGTCTCTGGTTCGCACTTGGTTTTTCTCGAACAGCTCGTCTTACGATTAAGTAAAAAAAGTTGGTTCATTATGCCACTCTTGGTTGCATTCGTTTTAATGACCGGCTTTCAACCACCAGCGGTTCGTTCCTTTGTTTCAATGCTTGTGCAAAAATTTAGCGATGCTCACCGTTTGCTCTGGCCAAAGCACATTGTGGTTTTTATTTCAGGTGTTCTCACTTGGCTGTTGGTACCAAGTTGGATCAGCTCATATTCGTTCTTGCTAAGTTGGGGGGCAGCTTTTGCGCTGACCCTTGTCCCAGAAACGAAAAAAATTTGTAAACAGATAGGCATTTACCTTGTTTTGTATCCACTATTTCTTCCGCTCTCGCCACTTAATCCAATTTCGATATTTTTCAATTTGATTCTGGGTCCCGTAATCGGCGCGATCTTATTCCCCTTGAGTCTAATCGCCTTTCTTATCCCGAAGTTTTTTCTCGTGAGTGATCTTATGTGGCAGGCATTAAATTTCGTACTCCTATTCACCTCATCTTATGTACCAAAGTTTTATGGTCCCTCGATTATCGAAATGATCTTTCTGTGGACCTATCTGTGGCTGGTGCAAATGCTTTTTCATTTCTACCGAATCCATAGGGAGAGGTCAGATGCTCAGTAGAATACTCTTTGCGATTGTTTTACTTTCCCCCTATCAGAAAATGGAAATAGATTCTCGCCGCCATTTCATCGTTTGGAATGTGCGACAAGGGCTTTGGTTAACGGCGGTTTCCGAAAGTCAGTGTAGTCATTTTGACATGGGTGGCAGTCGTAAAAGTTTGCCGTCGATTCGTCAGCGAGTTCTGAAGATTTGCGGCGGTAAAAAAAACCAAGTCCATTTTAGCCACTGGGATTTGGATCATATTGGTTTGGCGAGACACATCTATCGCTTTTTACCCTTTTGTGTGGCCAGTTGGCCGCGCGGGATTGCCAAAGTCAGGCAGAAGAAATTGCTGGCGGCTTTACCTTCTTGTCGGCAGCGACGAAAGCAAGAATTATCAATTGCGGAGATGGCATTTACACCGCCTCAAAACGGCTCAGCAAATCAAAATAGTCGCGTCTTTCTTTTGGAAAATAAGTTTTTACTACCGGGCGACTCGCCTGCTGATCAAGAGATTCATTGGCTTCAGCAAAAAAACCTAGGCGCGGCTAAAATCCTCATTCTCGGTCATCATGGGTCAAATACGAGTACTTGCTCTCTACTTCTTGAACGACTGTCGGCGGTCAAGGTGGCAGTGGCTAGTAGCTTTTTTAAAAAATACGGTCATCCCCACCAAAATGTATGTGCGCGGGTAAAATCCCACGGCATTAGTTTGCTAAGAACCGAAGAGTGGGGAAATATTTACTTTGATTTTTAGGTGTTGTCGTCAGCTGGCTTTTTTTCCTCTTGTGACAAGCCACGAACGATGTCACCAACTGTGACCATTGAGGCCTCATCTTTTAATACGGGTCTTTCGTATTTGTCACTGAGGTCGCTAAGAATTTCAAACATATCTAAGTCTTCGACGCCGATATCTTTTTTGAGTGTTGACTCCAGCTTGATGCTATCTTCAGTGATTGCAAAGCGCTGTGAAATCATTTCGCGCACTTTTTTCTCGGCCTGATCGGAGGTTAGGGTTTCTTTGGCAAAAACCGCCTGAGAAATTAGGAGTGTTGCTAGGATAATTGTTTTCATTTGCCGCCCCTTAGTCGTCGTTGTTCTTCTTCAGACCAATATTTGAAAATCGTATTTAAGCTCATAGTACAAGCGGTCGAAAATTGTCTTGGCCCACCGAAGTTTCTTTCAAGACAAAATACTGTTGTCGTCGGGATAGGATCTGCACATCTATAATATTTGGTCTCTTCTTGGCATTTATTAATGACATCTGCCTCCAGCTGATCTGGTTCGACAGGCCGTAAAGGCTTAATGTAGTCTTCGATCTTTGGCCATTCCCCTTCCGAAGGAACACCTTTGAATGATTCTTCCGCCGTTTTTGCGTCGTTGATCGCTTCATGCTCATGGTTGCTGGCCTTAGCAAACGTCAACATTAGTAAAGTCCCCAAAATTAAGGATTTCATAAGCTCCTCCGTTAAACTTTAGAATTACAAGGTTTATGCCGCGTTTTTGTGGCAGGAGCTGAATCCTATTGCGTCTATGAGGTGTCAAAAGTTTTGACAGTCTCAAAAGGGCTGACAGGTGTCGAGCTCGTGAAATCGTGTTTAAAAGGGAAGCCATTTTTTCGGGGATCACCACCGCAAGAATAGCAGTGGAGGTGTGTAGTACCGACTCTCTAGAGTTTAGTGAGCTTCGTGCTTGGGGTCGCCATCGGATGCGGCTTTATTCTCGGTAGATTTGGAATCTTTTTGCGATTCTTTAGCAATCAGATCAACTTCAGCGGTGCAACGAGGAGATCTAACGCTCTCGCGACGTTCGCTAACACAATCAAATTGCGGCTGTCCCTCGTCGTGAACATCGCAGTTTAACCGAACAATTTCGCTGCGGCATTCGCGAGAAAAATGTTTTTCCCGAAAAAGTGAATTGTTAGATTCAGCCAAAGCAAAATGAAAAGATAAAATCGAAAGTGAAAACACCAGTGGTCTCATAAAATCCTCCGCAGCAAAATGAACTGCAAACGGAGGACCTATTCGCGAAAAATTTAAGTCAGATCGCCGTCAAAACCTTTAACAGCAGATGAAAAACTAACAGATTGAAGAAATCTGTAGACACCAATTAAATCTCAAACTTAACGCAGCCTTGCTACAAAAAGGAACCTGGTACTTTTAAGCGAAAGGCCTAAATTCCATCTCGAGGTCGCGGGCGACGGGTTCGTAGGAGACGTAGCCTTTGTAAGTATTAAGACCGAGCATGAGTGCGGGGTCTTTGGCGACGGCTTCTTCGACTCCCATGGCAGCGAGCATAGAGGCGTATTTAAAAGTGGCGTTGGTTAATGCGTAAGTGGAAGTTCGTGAAACAACACCTGGCATATTGGGAACGCAGTAGTGAATGACGCCATTAACTTCGTAAGTAGGATTGGTGTGAGAAGTTGGTTTACAAGTTTCGATACAACCACCTTGGTCGACAGCGACGTCAACGATCACACTTCCTGGAGTCATCTGGGCAACCATTTCTTTGGT
>CAYPZY010000223.1:0-5386 GCA_964415155.1 uncultured Bdellovibrionales bacterium | reverse complement strand
ACCGGGTCCCGAGTGCGTGTGGGTCGCTGAGAGGAAAACATTTTTAGATGAAAAGCCGATATCACGAAGTTGTAAGACCACGAATTCTAAAAGCGCCGGCGTTACTGCAACGAGATCAACAGATGCTATTGCAATTTTATTTTGACCATTGCTAATAACCACCGCTTTAACGCGAACGGCATCGTGCTGACCCTTGGAAGCCTTTAGATAATGAGCATTGGCACCTTGAGTTCCCGGTAAGGTTCGCCGCTGTGAGTACCCCGCCAAGGAAATTCCGACGGGCGTAGGTAAATTATTGCTTGCAGCACCAACCAAAAATTCCGCAGCGCCAATTTCTTGCGAGAGAAGTAATAAAACAAAAAAGTTTAATAGCATCCCCGATTTCATCGGCACCGATTAGAGCGTAACAAGTTGAGATTGCAAAGTGATAATGAGGCGCATATATTGCCTTTATGTGTTTTTTAAAGCCTATGTTTTACTCTCTTATTTTTTCACTTTTGCTTAATATTCCTGCACCGCAGCTGTGTCATTCTGCCGAATTCTTTTGGGGCGTTGCCAACTCCGCTTTTCAAGTTGAAGGCTCACCTGTGGCATCTGATTGGTACCACTGGACAAAAACCAACGGCAAAATCTCTGACAAAACCGACGCGGATATTGCGACAGATTTTTGGAATAAGTATCCCCAAGACATCGAGTTAGTAAAAAACCTCGGAGCCAATGCTTTTCGCATTTCTATCGCTTGGGAACGCATTGAACCCACTGAAGACAGTTGGGATGAAGCTAATCTGCAACATTATGAGAAAATAATTTTGGCAATACGCGAGGCGGGAATTGAACCCTGGGTCACGCTTCATCACTTTGCTTTTCCCAAATGGTTAGCAGAAAAAAAAGGCGTTCTTAATGAGAACTTTCCAAAGTACTTTGCGCGCTTTGCTAAAAAAGTTGTTGAACGCTTAGCAAAACCGCCGGCTTCAGTACATTGGTGGATGACCTTTAATGAACCAAATGTTTTGGCAATGAACGGATTTCTTGTTGGCAAGTGGCCACCAGGGATTAAAGGTAATTTGGGTGCGGCGATTAAAGCGGAAGCACAGATGGCTGAAGCGCATATTCAAGCCTACCGCGAAATAAAATCTCTGAATCTTCCGGTCGAAGTCGGAGTGGCTCATCACTGGCGGCCTTTCGAGCCCTATCAAGACAAATTTTTGGATCGCTTGGCCACTAAAGTGATTAATAAAGTTTTTAATCGTTATTTTTTAGACGCCATTTTCAATGCTAGCCCCTGTTCGGTTTTCTTAAGTTTTATTTGTCCTGGAACCTCAGCGGGTAAAAATGAAAAGCCGATCGATTTTATCGGTTTCAACTATTATGGTCGTACACTCATCGATGGAAAAATCAAAGCGCCATTCTATACGCAGCTAGATGGCCCTGGTCCACGCACTGATATGGATTGGGAAGTTTATCCAGAGGGGCTTTATCAGAGTTTAAAAGAAGTTTCAGAGTATCAGCTGCCGATGATAATTACTGAAAACGGCTTGGCCGATAGGAATGACAAATGGCGAGCAGACTTTTTAAAAAGCCATATCGAGCAAGTGATGCGCGCCAAAAAAGATGGTTATAATGTTTTTGGCTACCTTCATTGGTCCTTGACCGATAATTTTGAGTGGGCAGAGGGAACTTGGCCGCGCTTCGGGCTTGTCGACATCGACTATAAGACGTTAAAGCGCAGCCCCAGGCCTTCTTACTTCATCTATAAAGAAATCATAAAAACAATGACGAGCAAACGGGAATAGGCTGACTGCGACGAAAGTGGCTTTCCTGAACTTCGTTTTGCTCACTGAGATTAGCCTCGGGAGTTTTTTGTAAAACACCCCACATCGCCGCAGCTCTGAGTTGAGCTTGAATATTCTCTCTCAGCGCCAGCATACCCTTGGTGAAGAATAGTTGGGTTTGCTCAGCTAGATACTTGGCAGCGCCAGGAGTTTGTTGATAAACGAATTGAATAGTCGTCGGCAGTAAAGACATGCGAAAGACATTACCTTTTACATTGATCGTCGCACCAAGAGGACCCAAGGGCGAAAGAGAGATGCCGCTGCTTAAACCAAATTTATTTTCATCTTTAACTTCTGAAAATATAGGGTTTTGAAAAAAAGTGGATCTCTGAAATGAGGGAAATTCCTTTTGCGTATACACCGAAGCTATAAACCCAGCTGAGAGAGCCACATAAGGTGTAGGAAATTTTTGACCCCACCAAGCTTCGGCAAAAGGCTCAATGCGAATCTTCCTCTTACCATCTACAAAAGTGGAAATGAAACTCGCACCACTTGAAAGTGTTAAATGAAATCCTAGATCTGTGGGCACACTATTTAGCGTCGGCGACAATTTTTTTATGAATCCAATCAAATGCTTTCCTAAACTAATCCCAGCCGTTGCCTGCGGAGCGAGTTCAATAACGAGCGAAGCATTGGCTCTGGACACATGCCTGGCGTTCTCGAATAGTTTCGCATTGAGTTTGGTGACCACCAAATTTACCTTTTTTGCACTCAAACGAACCTTGAGGAGCGATTCAGCGACTTTTCGTAGAATCACATCCTTTCGACTTAAGAAACGTGATAAGTCCTCTCTGCTGAGATCACTTAGGCTCTCCAGAACAGCCGCATCCTCAGTTGACGCCGGGATAATTACTTCGGAACTTTGACGTTCACGATAACTTGCAGCCGTCATTCTTTGTGATTCTATCTTTAATGACTCGATACTTAGATCGATAGGTTGCGCGCTTTCAATAAGCTGCGGATCAAAAACGATCTGGAAGTCGCCGCTCATATCCTGAAGTATTTGTGGATTAATCGGCTCAACCAATAAGCCACTGACTGGCTCCTGCTCGTCATGGCTTAGAGCAGCCGTAAAAGAAAAAAGAATCACCAACGCAGATAAGATTTGTTTTCGCATTGGCGACTGGCCTGAGCAAAATGCTTGCCCCTTTTAGGCGACATCAAATCCAATAAAATTGAAAGGACCCCCAAAAATCTAGGTATTATCTCTTAGGAACGCCAAATTGTGTCTCCACTCTATCCAAATTGCAGAAACTCTTTTTAATTTTGACTCCAGATTACTTTATTTTATTGCCGCTGCCAGTTCACAGTGGCATGCGGGTTGCTCTTAGACGCCACGACCAAAAGCTTTATTAACCTCATTTTCTTAAAAGGAACGTAACATGAAGAAAATCGTTTTAGCTCTTTTAGTTGTAGCTAACCTACCCTTTAGCGCTGGCGCTATGAATGACGCTGAAAAAGCGGCTGTCGCTACAGCCGGTGCCGTAGCACTTACCAATTCGTTGGCGACAACAAACCAAGCGAATGCGCTAAAGAACTATAATGATGCCTTAGATAGTGGTGATCCAGATAAAATCGCCCGTGCCGAGGCGGAATTGAATTCAGCGAATGCTCTGTTGGAATCGGTTGCTGCCGGAACCGCAGTTGGAAGCGTAGCTGCCCTAGAAGTTTTAGCGTGCGACTCACGCTATGCTCGTATGGAACGTCGTGAACTTGCTCGCATGGCTCGTGACTGTAACCGTGAGCGTCGCTGGCGCGATCGTCGAGATTGCCGCGAAATGGTCGCCGTAGTCGCTGAAGGCCGTCGCTGCTAATTTAGGAGATCAATGAAGATAGCAAGCATCCTTTCTCTATTATCCTTAGTATTAATGGTAGAAAAGGGTGCTGCTCTATCTTTGGGTTTTCTTCCTCAGGATCTTCGTACCCTCTCCTCCGTAAAATTCATCAGCTCTTCTCCCTGTCTAGACTTAAATAGCGAAACAACAGCAGGTAAAATTTTAACTCCGCAGACGCTTCGTTTAGAACTAGATAAAACTGAATCCACGACTACCTATGATTGCAAAATTAAAAATGGCTTGGCTCTTGCGCAAAGTCACATTGTTTATCAACAAGCGTTTCATTATTTTCACCGCCAGGTGAGGGATAAACACACGCACCAGCAGATTGCCACAGCGCTAGGTTGGAATGTCGAACCCGATCTCAGCCAAAATCGCGATCCACTGCTACCCGTCAGTAACAACTTTAAAAGTTTGGCTCATATGTATGCTTACCTCACGGCGAGTTTGGTGACTGATCCTTCCTTTCAATGCGCTTATCCAGCCAAGGCTAATTTTTTAAAAAAACATCTGCGGTTTGAACCCCCTAAAGCGGACTGTAAAAGTTCTTATAATATTAAGATTGTAGATTTAGCTTCGGGCAAATCCATGTCGGGAAAATTACTTCCCGAAAGGATCATTGAAATTCATTTTGTCTTTGCCGCACCCGGTGGGGATATCTTTGGATCATTCGGGCATTCAGGATTTCGCGTGGTCACTTGCCGAGAAAGTCTTCGAGATTGTCCCGCCGACAAAAGAGAAGATCTATTTTTTGGTTACGCAGCCGAAGTCAAAGACGGTCTTCTGAGCCTTTTTAAAACATTAAAGGGTGGCTACACGGTAAAACCATTTTTCACTTATTTTAGAAATACATTCACTGATTACACGCATCGAGAAGAACGTGATCTTTTCAGTTTGCCAATGAATTTAACCACTGACGAGAAGTCCGCCCTTGCTGATCGCATGGTTGAAGATTATTGGACCAACAATGGTAGCTACGCGCTACTCTCGCGCAATTGCACGACGGAACTCTTGCGTCTTCTAAGAGCGGCCACCCAAAGGAAAGAGTTTTACGGCAAAAACACTATCCTACCTCAGTCACTTTACGATTTTTTAAAAGATTTGAAAGTCATCGATACCGATTTACTCTTAAATGCAAAACAAGCCGAAGCAAAAGGTTATTTCTATCCCTCGAACCTTCGTGCTCTCGAAAAACATTTCACAAATATTCAAAGATTGGCAGAACGCTCTTATATTGAAAACTCTGAAACCGGGTTGTTACCTTACGAGTTACAGTCGTTAAATAATTATCTCTTGCAAACAACGCCCCTACAGCGCCAAAAATACTTTGAACGAATCCAGTACTATATGGCCAAAGAAGGATTCTCCGCAAAAGGTGTTGCCGAAAGTTTTTATCGTTTAGAAGATCGTATCTACAGCGTCGTCGACAGCTACCAGGACTCTAAACGCAGTGAAGTCATCCGTAACGAACTCAACAAGCCTCAGAATAAACGTTTTCAAGAGATGATGGCTATCGGCATGAGTCTGCTCGCCACCCCTGTTTTAAGTCAAGGTAGTGGCATCCCTCAGGAGACCACGGCTAAAAGACTAAATGAAGCTATTCCCGATCTCAGGTCACTCGTGCAGTTCATTGACGACTTAGACAAAGAGAATTCAGAGATTTTTGAAACCAACGACGAGCTAAAACGCCGCTATAATATTTTAGATAATATTAAATTC
>CAYPZY010000222.1:0-5408 GCA_964415155.1 uncultured Bdellovibrionales bacterium | reverse complement strand
CGTTGCACCCGAGCGCAAGACCTTTGATTTTCCAACATGGAAATACCTATCAAGACACGCGTTGATTCTAGTCATGACTCCAAAAAGTATCATCGACCTATCTAATAGCGAATTAAATCAGAAAATTCTTAATATTGTTTGTAGTAAGCCCATTGAGATCTCTGAACTTTTTTTAAAGGTCTGGGATCTTAACTACGTCAAACACCGTCATGAGACACATTTGCGTGCGGCTTTATCAAAGCTTCGTAAGGTTTGTCCTGCAGATGCCATTCAGGTGGTACAAGGAGTTGTAAGTGCGAAGTAATCTTTTGATTATCATTGCGATGTTGTTTTGCTCTGTGGCTGGAGCTAACGAAAAACTTCGTTACTACGGAACACCCGTGCCAGCGGAGAAGCTAGATGCTGAGTGGAAAAGTATTAGGTTGGAACTTATCACCGTAAGAAGAGGATGGGCACACAACAAGTATTTTGATGTTAAAATTAATTGGGCCTACGGAACAGAAATTGTTAAACATCTCGATACGATTTTTTCTTATCTCAAAAACACTGATCGCATTCGCTATTATGATGAGCATATTGCAAATATACTTAAAGATAGTAAACGTCCGTCATGTCATAGTTCTTCAGGACCCAAATCCATTTATGCCTTTTATCTCCCTAATGAAAATGTGATTTTTATTGATCCCAATTATAAAGCCAATAAAAGTATGACTTTTGGACAAGCTTTACTTCACGAAGTTATTCATGCTTACCAGTACTCGGTGAGATTTCCAGTTGATGTCAACACGGTTTATCAATTAACGCAAACTCAGTGTGAAAATGGGCCCTGTCTTTATCCCAATGACGTGGCGGCCTTCTTAAGTTTTGTTTATGAGTCACAAGCCAATTGGTATGTCATGCAATTGCAGCGAAATGATGTTTGGATGGAATATGCTTTGAGTCGCAAAACCAAAGAGTCGTTCGCCCGCGATTTTTCATACACTCTGCCGGGGATGGTAAAACGTCTTGTTTTCGATGTTCCACTCTCATTTATGAAAAGCCCGCTCATTTTAAATTATAAAGATAGTGAGACCTACAATCCCGCATTTGTAGATGATGGAAAAGATGGACAGCTAGATTGGTTCGCTTCCATTTTTAGTACGAGTGAGCTGATTGTTCAGGATACTTTTTTTGTGCGAGCTCAGCCTCTGATGGTTGACTACACCATCACTTTTCAAGCTCACGTGGCGAAAAGAATTTTGGAAAATTATTACTGCTCAAGTTTAGATTTTGCTTTTGATCCTTCTTATCAGGATCAAAAAAGTTACACCGAAATCCACAATAACTATTATCGAAATTTTGGGAGTATCCCGCTAATTCCCATTCCCCAGTGTAAAGATTTGATTTTAAACGCTATCGTTTCTGACAATCCTATGCAATACTGGCTCACCCGCAGTGAAAGCGAACTGAAGTCGTGTATTGCTTATCGAAATGTAAAACCGGAAGCTTTGGAATTTTTCTCCAAAAAAATGTCATCAACAAATAATCCCTTCAAGATTCTACCTGGTACTTGCGGCAGTCGAGGCTGTGGCCAGGACATTTCGCCGGGGATTATGGCTCTTCCGCAGATTGAGTTTGAGCCCTAATTCAAACGTGAAAGACGATCCTGATGAGCGTCCACACTAAGAAGCTTATGAGTTTTGCGAGCTTAACGCGCTGTCGCTACTAAAAGGTACCTGGTACTTTTTAGCCGTGCCACGCTTTTGGTTGCAAGAAGGTTTGAATTCCTATGTGGCCGAGTGTGGAGCCAAGGCCTGAGTTTTTTCTTCCGCTCCAGGGGAGGTAGGGGCGTACGCGGTCGCAACAGTTCCAGTAAACGCTGCCGGAGTTGAGTTCGGCCATGAGTTTTTGGGCGCGCGCTTTCGACTTCGTATATACCGCGGCTGTTAATCCATATTCGGTGTCGTTCATCAACTGCATTGCTTCTTGATCGTTTTTTACTTTCATGATGCCGATGATGGGGCCGAAGCTCTCTTCGCGCATCACTTTCATGGAATTGTTTACGTCCAACAAAACAGTAGGTTGAAAATAATTTCCACCATCACCACCAACGCTACCGCCACCACCGTTACCTCTGCTGCCGCCTCCACCTGCGCCCGCACCAACTCCCGCCATGCGCGCGCCACCAACTGCAACCTTTGCGCCCTTATTTTTTGCGTCTGAAATATGATCTTCTAAGACATCGAGTTGTGGTTTGCGTGTGAGAGGGCCAATGTAAGTTTCATCTTTTAAAGGATCACCCACTTTGAAGGTCTTCACAAATTCCACAAATTCACGCACAAATTTATCGTAGATTTTTTGGTGAACATAAATGCGCTCCACGCTACAGCAGCTTTGGCCGGCGTTGTAGAAAGCGCCATCTGCAGTGGCGTGCGCTGCCGACTTTGGATCGACATCTTCACAGATATAAGCGGGATCTTTTCCACCCAACTCAAGTTGTACTTTCATTAAACGTTTAGCCGCTGATTGCGCAATGGAGACGCCGGTGGCGTAAGAACCTGTAAAGAAAACGCCGTTCAAGGGAAGATTTAATAAATCAGCACCTACTTCGCGACCACCAATGATAGGAATAAAAATATCTTTGGGAATGCCAGCTTTAGCCAGCATCTCACCAATCTCTATTCCAGTTAGGGTGGCGAACTCGCTAGGCTTGTACAAAACGGCATTGCCAGTTAGCAAAGCGGGAATAAACACGTTGGTACCGACAAAATAGGGATAGTTCCAGGCAGAGATATTGGCGATCACACCCAAAGGTTCCCAACTAAGTTTTTCGTTTTTACTGACTTTGGTTTCCTTTAGAACCTCTTTGGTGTTTTTCAAAAAGAAATCCAAACGGCCAAGGGTGCCGGCAATTTCATTTCTTGACTGGGAAAGTGGCTTGCCAACTTCGCTGGTCAAAATGCCGGCTAATTTTTCTTTATTGCTAACTAATAATTTTTTGAATTTCTCGATCGCCTTTTTCTTTTTTTCGAAAGGAACTGCGGCCCATTTTTTTTGCGCATTGGTGGCTGCTTCGAATTTTCTTTGCACAGATTCGCGCGAGTCGGTGGGAACCTCGCGAATAGTTTCGCCGGTTGCAGGATTGGTGATAACTAATTTATTTTCGCCGCTTACACTCATTGATGAAATCCTTTATGATGGGGGTTGAGTCGAGTAGTGATTTATCTTTTCTATCGTGAAATTCGGGGTGCCATTGTACCGCAAATACGTAAGGGTTTTTTCTAATACCGCCGCGATGAGGAAGATAGCGAACGGCTTCAATGATTCCATCAGCTGGAGAGGTCGCTTCAACAACTAATCCTTTTCCTAAAACTTTTATTCCTTGGTGGTGGATGGAATTAACTTTGGCGGTCTCTATGCGTCGCTTATAAAGCTTTGCTAATGGTGAGTCATCGACAATTTTAATTTGGTGGAAGTTCTGATCGTAGATATCCCAGTTGCGATGAACAAGTGATTCAGGTTTCATCTCTTTAATGTCTTGGTAAAGAGAACCTTTCATTGCCACATTTAGAATTTGCAGGCCACGACAGATTCCTAAAACAGGTTTGTCCTGTTTAATACATTCTTTAACTAAGGCCATTTCATATTTATCGCGAATGACATCGCCCAGCCACTCTGGTTTTAACGGTGTTTCTCCGTAACTTGTAGGAGAAACGTCAGAGCCTGCTTGCAATAACAAACCATCGATTCGTGAGACAAGATCACGCACGGAAATGTTCTTATCCGTAGCGGGTAGTAAAAACGGGATAGCCTTTTCTTGCATTACCCACTTAGCCATCGAGTCTTCAAAGTACAAAAGAGTTTTGCCCTTAAAGATGGGACGAGTGGGGTCGGCATGAAAGAAGCAAGCTGCAAAACCGATGGTTAGGTTTTTTTTCATCCAATCGCCTGTTTAAAAATTTTCTCAAAATCTTTTTTTGTAACGGGACGGGGATTGCAGGGATGGCAAACATCTTCAACAGCAACAGCAACCAACGCTGAAATTTGATCTTTTTTAACCCCGACTTCTTTTAAATGTTTGGGGATTCCAATTTTCTTTTTAAGATTCTCAATCCATTTAATGAAAGAAGAAGCTGATGTTGATTTTAAACCTGCGGCCATAGCCATTTGCTTGAAACGGTCATTTAAACCTTTATTGTTAAACTGCATGCAATAGGGAAGTAGAATTCCATTGGCCAAACCATGGTGCATATCACAAACGGTGGAAAGAGCATGAGCACAAGAGTGAGTGACACCCAATCCTTTTTGGAAAGCGACGGCACCCATCATTGCGGCGTTGAGCATTTGCCGACGAGACTCGAGATGATCTTTGGTTTTTTTATTTCCTTTTTTTGCAAACTCCACACAACGAGGAAGATGAACCGCAAGTCTACGAATACCTTCTAAAGCGATACCATCACAAAGTGGCTGATCGCCTTTAGACAAGTAAGCTTCGATCAAATGCGTAAGTGCATCCATTCCTGTTGTGGCTGTGATGTTAACTGGAAGATCGGCCGTGAGTTCAGGATCCAAAAAAACATTCTTGGGCATGAGACTTGGTGCAAAGATAATTTTTTTGCGTTTGGTTTGGTCATCAGAAATCACTGTGCTACGTCCAGCTTCGCTTCCAGTACCAGCTGTTGTTGGAACGGCAATCATGTAAGGAATTTCTTTGGTGATTGGCTTTCCACTTGGAGTATCTTCATAATCAAAAAGATCACCAGGGTTATTGATCATCACCGCAATCGCTTTTGCGACGTCAAGAGCGGCGCCGCCACCAAAGGCGACGATACTGTCGCAACCATGTTTTTTGTAATCGCGAACCCCTTCGGTTACATGCGATTTGACTGGATTGCCAGAGAAATTGGAAAAGGTATCGTTAGTAATTCCAGCTGCGGAGAGCATATTACGCAAATCTTTTGCGATGGGAAGTGCTGCGATTCCTTTATCAGTGACGATAAGAGGATGCGATTTTCCAGCTTCTTTCAAAATTTCAGAAATTTTTGTGCGCGCACCTACACCAGAATAGATTGTGGTCGGATAATTATAACGATCAATACTCATAAGAAACCTCGTGATGAAAAATTTATTTTTAGCCGCGAACTGTAGCGTAATCGATGAACGCGTTCAATCCTTGAGCTTCATATATTTTTTTCGCTTTTTGCCCAGGATTCAACTGTTCTTTGAGTCTTTCGAAGACTGGTTTTAGAAAGATTTCTTCACCTAGACCGCGGTTGGTAAGACCACGGTAGGCCGACGACACGATATTAAGTAAAAAGCCCTGATGCGGTTGTTTGGCTGCTAAACCGTACTTCACAACTTCGTTATGGTAGTCGTTTAAAACCAGCCATGCTTGATTACCCAACTCTTTATCTAGATAAGGTTGTATT
>CAYPZY010000221.1:0-5463 GCA_964415155.1 uncultured Bdellovibrionales bacterium | reverse complement strand
GTTCCCATGCTCACATGATCTTCTTTGCCAGCCGAAGTAGGAACCGATGCAACGGAAGCTGGATGTGATAGAACTTGGTTTTCTGAAACCAGCGAAGCCGCCGCATACTGCGCAATCATATGACCGTTGTTGAGGCCACCTTTAGGCGCCAAAAAAGCTGGGAGTTCGCTGAAATGAGGAGTAATTAATTTTTCAATACGCCGCTCACACATACTTCCCATGGCGGTGATCGCAAGTCCCATGTAATCCATCGCGAAAGCCACCGGCTCACCGTGAAAATTGCCGCAAGACAAAATTTTATTATCACGATGAAACACCAATGGATTATCGGTACTGGCATTGGCTTCAATCTCTAAGGTCATAATATTGTGTTTGATCGCGTGTTTGGTGGCACCATGGACAGCGGCCATACAACGAAGTGAATAAGCATCTTGCACGCGCTTGCAATTAATATGGCTATCACCAATTTCAGAATTTTTGCCGAGCACGAGGCGAAGATTATCGGCTGTTTGCTTTTCGCCGTAGTGAGGTCGCACTTCTGCCAAAAGCGGGTCGTAGGCTTTACGGCTCCCCCGCGCAGCCTCAAGGGTCATGGCTCCAGAAATGTCAGCCAGCAAACAGAGGTGTTTTGCTTGGTGCGCGCGAATAAGACCGACAGCTGTCATTACTTGGCAACCATTCACCAATGACAACCCTTCCTTAGCTTCAAGTTTTAAGGGCACAATATTTTTCGCTTTTAAAATTTCTTTCGTTTCATAAACGCGACCTTCGTGCCAAACTTTTCCTTCACCAATCAAAGCTAACGACAAATGGGCAAGCGGCGCTAAGTCACCACTCGCACCAACACTTCCCTGCTGAGGAATGATCGGCAAAATATCTTCTTTTAAAAATTCTAAAATCTTGTCGACAAGTGCTGGTCTGATGCCACTATGACCGCGAGCCAGGGCGTTTGCTCGCAAGTACATAATCGCTCGCGTTTCCACGGGAGAAAACGCCGGTCCGACGCCAGAACTGTGCGAGCGAATAAAATTAATCTGTAGTTTCTCAATATCAGTTTTGTTGATCTCAATATTGCTTAAAGCGCCAAAACCGGTATTTACGCCATAAATGATCTCACCCTTTTCAAGGCGATTCATCAGATAACGGCGCGACTCTTCCATCTCTTGGCGCGCCTCCGTAGATAGTTTAGCGCCATCATATTTCTTGTGACCGATTTGCCACACACTTTCTAAAGTAACGTTATTGCCTGTGACGCTGATCATTTCAATTCCTTTAAGGCATGTATCGCCTGAGCATAATTATTTTTAAAAATAAAATTTCCCGCGACAAACACGTCAGCGGCAATACAGAGTTTGGCGGTTTCTTCGTTAATACCGCCATCGACTTCAATAAGTGCTTTCGAGCGAATCTTATCAAGCTGACGACGGACCTCACGAATTTTCTGCACCTGATCTGTCATAAACGCCTGGCCACTAAATCCAGGATTGACCGTCATTACTAAAACCAAATCCACTTCCCCTAAAAAAGGTAAAATATCTGCCACGGGGGTTGCGGGCTTCAAAGTGATCCCGGGACGACAGCCTAATTTACGAATTTCCTTTAGTACGGCGAGCGGGTCTTTGGTAGACTCAATATGAATCGTTATGTTGGTAGAACCTGCCTCTGCGAAATCTTTAATGAACTTTTCTGGTTCAGTAATCATGAGATGAACATCGAGAGGTACTTCAGTAACTTTTTTTAGAGACTTCACAACTGGCGGACCGATCGTAATGTTAGGAACAAAATGCCCGTCCATGACGTCGACATGAATCCAGTCGGCACCCGCCTCAACAACGGATTGCACTTCATTTGCAAGCCGTGAAAAATCCGCTGACAAAATACTAGGTGCAATCTTCTTAGCCAAAAACATCTCCCTTATTGAGATTGTAGCCCTTCAAAAAACTTTCGACTGTCATTTTCGCACGCGATTCAGGCTGCACCTCGATCACTTCGAGACTTCCAGGATCGCAAGCGACGACGAAAGAATTCTTGTTAACTTCTTGAATCATTCCTGGCTTACCAGCCCCTGTCAAATTTTTAACCCTGGCTTTAATGATCTTCAACTTTTTACCCTGTAGAATTGTCCACGAACCAGGCCCCATCATCATTCCACGTATGTGATTTAAAATAGTTGGCGCGGGTTGTGCCCAATGAATTTCCGCCTCACTCTTGTCTATTTTTTTAGCATAAGTAATCTGCGTCTCGTCTTGCGCACTACCAATAAGGTTGCCCTTAAGGAAATCGACAAAATCCACGCGCAAAAGATCGGCTCCCAATTCCTTCATTTTCTCCAGAACATCAAGAGCATTGAGGTCATCAGTTAAAGATAATTTTCTAACACCTAAAACATCGCCGGCATCGAGTTTTTTCGTCACTTTCTGAAGGGCAACGCCAGTTTCTAAATCGCCAGCCATTATAGCTCGCTGAATGGGAGCAGCTCCTCGCCAGCGTGGCAAAAGACTGGCGTGAAGGTTGACAATCTTGCCGTTAAATAAATCCAGCAAAGATTGCGAAAGTATTTGCCCGTAAGCCACAACCACTGCCGCTTCAGCCCCCCAAGATTTAATCGTCGCTAAAGATTCTGCGGTGTTAACATTTTCAGGAGTGAAAACATTTAATCCCTTTTGCAAACAATACTCTTTAACAGGACTAGCCTGCAAAATCATTTTACGTCCTGCCGGCCGATCAGGCTGACTGACAACTCCGACAACATGAAAATGAACATCACGACAGAGCGTTTGCAGAGAATGTAAAGAAAAATCAGTTGTACCCAAAAAAGCTACTCTAGTGGTGCTCACAGAACGTCGTGCCCTTCGGAGCTTTCAGGCGTCGCATAGCCATATTTCTTAATCTTTGCTTTCAAGCGTGTGCTTTTTATAAGGCTTAAGCGATCAATAAACATAAAGCCGTCTAAATGATCGATTTCATGTTGTAGGCAAACCGCAATCAAACCGTCGGTTTTAATCGTCACGGGATTTTCGTTGCTGTCGAGCCCTGTTACTTCGACATAGTTGGCTCGTGGTACATCCTCAAAATAACCGGGTACACTGAGACAGCCTTCGGTATAAGAAGTCTTACCTTCTTTTTTCACTATCTCAGGGTTAAACAGAACGATTGGCCCGACGATAGATTTTTCCAAATCCGTGAGTGGAAATTTTTCGTCGTCCTGAGGCTTTCTATGCCATTTGGTATCAACGACAATTAAACGTGTTAACTGATTTACTTGTGGGGCGGCCAAGCCAATTCCCTTAAAGTGGTACATAGTGGAAAGCATGGATTGTCCAAGTTTTACTAACTCGGTGGACAACTTTTCTACCTTCTCTGACTTTCTTTTTAAACGCAGATCAGGGTATTTAAGAATTTCTAAAAGATTAGGATCCATGACTTCTTCCCGGCTGTTTAACAAAAATATTTAGCCAATTATCGTCCCACACGCAAGAGAAAGGCAAAGGCCACGAGAGCCGTAAGAAGGTTTGGTAACCAGGCTCCCACAATCGGCGCCACATACGACAGTCTCCCCATCGTTAAAAATGAGTTATAGAGTGTCCAGTAAAAGAAAGTGATACCGATACATATACCAATATTTAAAAGGCCACCACGCGACCGTACGCGGGTTATGCTAAAGGGAATTCCTAAAAGTGACATAACAAACGCGGCAAAAGCGTAACTAAACTTCGCTTGTAGATCCATTTCGTATCGCGTCGTATCGAGGCCGGCCTCCTTGTTTTTACGAATGAAACTTGCCAGTTGGGATACTGACAAAACCTCTGCCGAATCTGAAGTCGTGCTGAGATCACCGGCGTCCTCGTCCATCACAATTTTCTTTTCTTCAAATGATTTCGTCAGAGGAAAGCTTGTCTCCTCCGCGAAGACCGTAACTGTTCCTTTTTTGAGGGTCCAATCACGGTCAGAAAACAAGACTTCATTAGCTTTAATTAATTGAATGAGCCGCCAATTGCTGTCGAAGTAGTAGAGAGCAATACCTTGAGCTTTCTTCTCCTCCGGCATGAGCATCTGAATATTGAAGAGCACATTTTTTGAACGGTACCAAATCTTATTGGTCTTAACCGTACTGTAAAGAGATGGTTTTTTTTTCATCTCGACGTAGTAAACATAGTTTTTCTTTTGCGCGAACACCGGCAAAATTCTGTCTCCCAACCAGTAGGAAATGCTAGATATCACCACCACAACTGAGAGAATAGGAACACTTATTCGCGCCAAACTTAAGCCACAGCTGTAAAGTGCGATAAGCTCACTATTACGGTTTAAGGCATTGAGTGTAAAAACAGTTGCGACCAACGCTGCAACCGGCAACATTTGGTGGATGATGGCGGGCAATGAATAAGTATAAAAATTAATCAATACTTCAATGGCGACATCATAACTATTCATTGTCGTAATGAAATCAATGGAAACATAGAGTGTAACGAACACCACTAAGCTCATGACAAAATAGTTCACAAAAAGTTTTGCGACGTACTTATCGATCAAAGAAATCATGGATTTATCTTATCAGAATTCTTGACTAGGCTATTTAAAAATCGTTTACTCAATATATGGCATTACGCGTCTTGTTAGCTGATGAAAGCAACACCATTCGAAGAGTCATCGAACTCTCGCTGCAAGATTATGCTGTTGAAGTTAAGTCAGTAAACGTAGGCCTTGATGTTTTGCCGATCGCCAAATCTTTTAAACCCGATATTGTACTTGCCGATATTCTTTTACAAAAAGTCAGCGGTTACGAAGTTTGTGCGCTTTTAAAAAAGGATCCCCAGCTTGCCGCCGTTCCTGTCGTTTTGATGTGGAGCGGTTTTATGGATCTCGATGAACAAAGGTACCAAAGCTGCGGTGCTGACTCTAAATTGGAAAAACCTTTCGGGAGCGATAGCTTACGCAAGATCGTTAATGATCTAGTTGTAAAAACTAGATCGCAAAATCTTTCTAAGTTTGTGACCTTACCAGATTTTGTCGACGACTCCGAGAAAACCCAAGACCAACCCATTTTAGAAATTGACGACGGTTCAGGAATTACCGAGGTCGATTTAATACCGCATCAGCCACCACCGAAGCCACAAGAAAAGGAAAAGTCTTGGGATATGAACAGCTTTGAATCACTCGAATCTTTTGCGCAAAAAATGCAGGAACCAAAGACAGATGCTGGTGACGAAGAGTTTGCCCAGGTTAAGCTGCATAAGCTTAGCAAAAATAAGCCGGTACCCAACCAAAATCTATCGCCGGCTGATTTTCCTTCGGCAGATTCGTGGATTCGCCAAGATTTAAGCCAATTTCAAGCTCCTCCCGTTCGCGACGAAGAAGAAGACTTCTTACAATCTTTAGATCGCAGCAGCAGTAAAATCAAAAACGAACCAACGCGTGGAACAGAAAACACCAAGGGTAAATTGGTTCTAGATGATCTAGCACCGG
>CAYPZY010000220.1:0-5535 GCA_964415155.1 uncultured Bdellovibrionales bacterium | reverse complement strand
GATGAAGTAAAATATTGTGCTTTGGAGAATAGCCCAAATTTTGTAGAGCTATTTCGTCAGCATATTCCGCACCCGTCATGATGTGCTCAATAAAAATAGACTTAACTTTGTCGTAGTCGATCTTCTTGCCTCGAGCTTTGGCTTCGTTGATTTTAGCGGAGAAAATAGGATCCTCATTGTCCACAGAGCTAGGAATGTTTTTATAGTTATGATCTTTCAGCCATTTTCTGAGACGATCACGCAAATCAACTGATTTACCTTCGTTGAAATATGGAAATCGGAATAGCTTCTGCGGCTCCAGCCAAGCACCTAGCATTGCTTCGGCCTTTCCTGCGTCAGCAGTGAATCGATCAAAGCCCACATCGTCCAACCGTGGATGAGTACAAGTGTGGTTGCCTATGAGGTCCTGATTGTCCTTAAACTTCTTTAGTTGATTTAGAACATAAACTGAATCACCACCATTACACGGATTCGCAAAAATAATAACTGGTGGAACATTTAGAGCCTTGAGTTTTTTAATAAGTTCATCGGTTCGTTGTTCTGGAGTGTAATGAAGTGTTGTTTCACCTGGGGCATCGTCAAAAGTAAAAGCTATCTCTTTAGCAAGGGCCAGTCTTGGCATTGACGATCCGAGCACTAGCGCCCAAAACAACGCTTGCAGTAAAATTGATTTCATTTAATCCCCCAAAGATAAAATCCTTAGCCTATCCTTGGAAGGAAATCATCGAGCGTCGCTCTAACATATTGATTCCCTGTAGAACCTCGGAACCTGAAGGTGATTCCCCCAGAGGGGAGAATCGAATCTTATTAACAACTTAGAACCCATTCCAGGTTCCGTATATGGTGGAGGCGTATCTAAAGCCTCCAACTCATTGATACTACATACATAGTTTATTTGCCTCCAGAGTTTCTTCCAGTGCGCTGATTTCTACTGCGATGAGCAACAAGGAAAATTTGGGCAATAGTGGGATCACTTTTTCAGACTGTCTCTTTCCGTGGAACCTTGTGCAATGTTCTTTTTGAAAAACTCATCCTGGAAATGTCGCTTAAAATCTTTCGCTTTTTGACCGCTTTCAGTCATTAGTGTTTCAAAACTTACGCCTTGAAACTGAAGCGACAAAACACTCAATGCTCGAATAGCCGCCCCATCGCCTGTACAAAAGCGGTGCTCTTCATAACGGCCTGAATACAATAGTGCTAATGCCTCCTTCTCGCCAGGATCAAGTCCATCAACGAAAATCGGCTTAAAGTTTGCGTAGAGCTTTTGAAAGTCCGCTGGGAGTGCCGTATCTCGTTTTATGCGCCCCGCTTTTTCATCTCCTGATAGGTTAATGGCAACTGTCTGACCACGCCCAGAGGTAAAATAACGAACTTCGTTATCAAGGATGAAGGAGGGTATTACGATTTCAAATTGTCCCACCAGGTGGTTCCAGATATTGAGTCGGTGCGCCTCAATGATTACATTCGCATCAAGAAAGACTAATCTGGATTTCATTGTCGTCAATTTCAATTAGTCCACGGTCGGCAAGCATGTCTTCTACATCAATCAGTGGAACTTCCAGCATTTCTGCAAGACGAGCCTTAGATAACTTTGACGACTGATAAGCCTGGTATGCCATTAAAATAAATTTTTCCGATAACGGAGCCGGTGTATGCCAACGATCATCTTGATCTTGTCGATCAAGTTCTTTCATAGATGAATCGTCTCTAATTTCTTTTGCCTTATCGAAAGTAATAAATCGCAAGTTTGCAAGTCGAAATAGAAGTGCAGGAGTTGATACATCGAAAATTCTAGCCATGGCTACAATATCGGCGTAACCAAGACGGCCATCTCTCATCACAC
Organism: uncultured Bdellovibrionales bacterium; assembly: GCA_964415155.1. GTDB lineage: Bacteria > Bdellovibrionota > Bdellovibrionia > Bdellovibrionales > SG-bin7 > CAYPZY01. The sequence continues at coordinate 3,692 of CAYPZY010000220.1, read as the reverse complement.
GTTTTAACTCAGCAGTTAAAACCTCTGCTGGCATCAGAAGACCAGCAGCAAAAGCTTCGGCCAATTTTTCGTTTTTATCGTGAAAAGCTGGTTCAGTTTCTGATCTAATAGCAATTTCATCAGACCAAGTGATCAAATGAAATAACTCATGCGCCAGACTATAGTTTCGTCTCCAGGGCGGTTCATATCTATTTAGGAAAATTACTGGTGTCTCTGATCGAGTTGTTGCCGCAGATCCTTTTTCATGTAAATCAACGAAAAATACCCTAACGCCAAACCGTTCTTCTAAAACTTTTTCCAGGGTTGTACTAGGGAACGATCCCAGTCCAAACTGTTCCCTAACTTGCTCTGCCAATGAGTAGGCATCACTGTAAGTCGCTTGCTCGATGTTAATTACTTTTCGAGGAAGTTCTAAATACTCGGAGTTGGACAATTCGAGTACGCCCTCAACAAACTTAAAGTTAGCAATGTGAGCAGAGAACTTTCCTTCCCATTCGATTTTTGCTTCAGCGTTTACATTGCGCCATAAAAACTGAGGAGTGGTCGCAGTGGGAGATGCTTCAAAAAGTAAAGATTCAGGCCGAATGCCAAGTGCTTTGGCGATACCGTACAATTCAACAGCTTGAACTTTTCTGTCGCCGTCTTCAATTTTTCCAATGCTCTGACGATGGGCAATCCCTGCCATCTCCGCCAATCGCTGCTGTGATATATTTCGTCGTTCCCGTTCATCCTTGATTCGGCGACCGATTGCTTTATCGTCCATCTGTCTCCGCTTCAGGCAAGATTTTATTGCCTATATATTGACTTTATAGCACTTATCGGCACTATTGCGCAATACTTTATTGCATTCTATAATTCGCTCCGCCTCATTTTGGTACGATTTATTCTATATTCGATTTGAGGCTAATCATAGGTCTATGTCTTTTGACGTTAGACCATTTGACGGTAATGGCTGACTGTTTAAGTCCATCCTAAATTGCCGCCAGTTCGGAAAGTATTTGTCCATCAGCGACTGAAATCTCGGTCCGTGAAACGGCTCGATCAGATGAACCATCTCGTGAACGATGACGTACTCTAGGAACTCCAAAGGCTTTCTTGCTAAGTCAGTGTTGAGGCGGATGCTGCTCGATTCTGAATTGCAAGCACCCCACATGGTCTTCATTCGCTGCACGAATAGGCCCTTCACCTTCACGCCCAAGATAGGTTCCCATCTTTGGATGAACCGTGACGCTTCAACACGGACAAGATCACGAAGCCACTGCTCAACAACTTCTTTCAACTTTTCTTGGGTGGTGCCTTGTCGCACGGTCACGACAAGAGAGTCGTTCCGCAATTCAATGGTGGGGGCGGTATCTAGCTCTACAATTTTAAGAAGATAACGGTCACCCCAGACATAGTGACTCTCTCTATCCACAAACTCTCTGGGCTGTTCCCTGAGTTGTTCAGACATTTTTTTATGCTCTTGCCGAATCCATGAAAGCTTGGAAAGCGCAAACATTCGTATGGAATCTAAGCTCGTACCAGTGGGAGCAGAAATTCTCACCCTTCCATCAGGAGGATTTACGCTGAGATGAACATTCTTGATGTCCTTCTCTGTAACCTCAATTGTAAATTCGGCCAACTTTAATTCCGAGACCATCAATACTCCCTCTGAGCTTTGATGATCGTAAAAATTCGCTCCACTTCGTTCGTGTCTTTGACGATGGCGTAAATTGCTCGCTTAATCTCATTTTCTCGTGGTTGAACTCCACGCCAGTCATCAGGTTTCACATCCTTAACAGCTTTATCAATTTGAAGTGCCAGCGATTCATTCTTGCCAAGGTTATTGTAGAGCGCCCTTTTTCCAGCCGTGTCCAATGAGGCAGGAGTGTCATCACCTTTTCCAGCTTGGACTTTAGAAATTAAGTCTGAAATTTTTTGGAGGTACTTTTCGTATTGAAGTGCCTTTTCTTTGCGAGCAGCAATAATTTCGTCAAGAAGTTCAGACATCTTGTCATAGAACTCTGGATCACTAAGTCTTTCCTTCGTGATTTTCTTTCGGACATTGTTTTCTATTGTTTCAGCCACTGCCGTTTTGTTGCCCTTCATGCTGCCAAGCTGATTGGTAATAGCATCCGCTATGCCAGTCTTAACTATCAACTCAAGCAAGGGGACGTTATCAAACGGAGAAATCTTCCGTGGTTCGGACGCTTCGATGTAGGTATCAATGAGATGTCGCATGTCAGCTTCGTAAGCCTTTAAGTCCAAACTTTCGCCGCTGGCTCTGCGAATAATTTCACGCACTTTCAGGTAGTGATCGACTAAAGATTTAATTCTTTCAATGTCCTTCAGACTGTAGCCAGCCGATTGCATTTCATCAGAGATATTTGCGTAGCTCCGAACCAGAGCGGCCACGCTCTTATACAGAGTAGCTCTTTGCTGCTCTCGAATCTCCAGATCGCTTGGAATTTCCGTATTTCCACAGAAGTAATGAATGTGCTCCAAATCTCCTTTTGGTTCCGCCACTGGCTCACAAAGTAGCGCAAGCGTCTCGACAGCATTATCGAGTTTTTCTTTGCCCTTTTGTAAGCGGTCTTTCAGCATGACCTGCGGATCAGCACCACCGGCAGTTGTGTCTAGCTCAGAACTATAAACTGAAATGGCATTCTCAACCTTTTTGAACAAGTCCTTATAATCGACAATGTAGCCGAAGTCCTTATCAACGCTGTCGAGGCGATTAGTTCGACAGATCGCTTGGAACAGGCCGTGATCTTCCATTTTCTTATCAAGATAGAGAAACGTACAAGCAGGAGCATCGAACCCAGTAAGCAACTTATTAACAACAATAAGAAGCTTCATGTTCGCCGGTTCTCTGATGAACAACTTCTTAGCGTTCTCCTCGTATGTTTCGGTCTTCGTCATATTTGGAAGTGGCTCGACAGACTTCAAGATTTCAGTGTAGGTATTGTATATGAACTCTTTATCGGTCTCGGTATTAGCGCCCGTGTCTTCAAGAGTAATATCTTTCGTCTGAGGATTATAGGACGTTATAAGTGCAAACCGATCACGAAAGACGGTCTTTTGAAACAACTGATAATACTTGCAAGCCTCATAGATTGTTGAGGCCACAAGAATCGCATTTCCACGCTGACTTGCGAGCCGAGGCTTAACTCCAAAATCAAAAACGATGTCACTAACGACTCGGTCCATTCTTGAACGAGAACTCAGCACCTTCTGCATTGTACCCCAATGCTTTTTTAATTCATCTTTTTGCCAGTCATTAAGACCTGCTGTCTTAGCTTCAAACCAAGCATCCACTTTCTCTTGCGAGCCAAGTTCCTGGTCAATATCACGAGCTTCATAGATCAGATCCAAAACTACTTCATCATCAACAGCTTCGCTAAATTTGTATGTGTGGATATACTTGCCAAATACCTCAAGGCTCGTAGCTTTATCTTTCTTTAATAGCGGCGTTCCCGTGAAACCTATAAAGGTTGCATTAGGCATCATCGCTTTCATTATCTTATTGAGCTTTCCACTCTGAGTCCTGTGACATTCATCCACGAACAAAAAGACATCTCCTACTGTTTTAGTAGGCTTTGCCTTTAACTCCTCTATGAACGCATCAAAGTTATCCACATCACGGCGTCCAAACTTGTGGACAAGAGAGCAGAGTAATCGTGGCCGTGCCTGACCCAATAGATCCATCAAGT
>CAYPZY010000219.1:0-5538 GCA_964415155.1 uncultured Bdellovibrionales bacterium | reverse complement strand
AGACTCCTTTTTGTGAGGGCATGAACTCGGGCCAGTCTTCATGTTCATGGCCTGCGACAGACACGACCGGGACCATTCGCATGCAATTTAAACCCGAGGTGTTTCAAAAAATATTCGCGCTCAACCCAACACGAAGCGCTCAGGAATTTAAATTGGTCGTCACAGGCGATAACGACACTCAATGCAATAAAAACAGCGCAGGTGACGTTGTTAACTGCGATTGCACGCATTTACCGATTGGTTTTACCGCTACTGTTCGCTTTGTCAGATAATTTTAAATCTGAACGGCGTTGGGCATCTCTCGATGCTTCTGACTTTCCAAAAACAAGCTATAAATGGCAGAAAAGAAAATCAACATCGCTCCTGACCACTGACTCAGCGTTAATCTTTCTTCTAATAACCAAAAGGCAAACAAAGCGGCAAAAGGAGATTCAAGCAGACAAATGAGGCTTGCGGAATTCGCCGATAAGACTCTTTGCGCACGCACCTGAATAAAAAAAGCCACTAGCGTTGAACCAAAAAGTAAAAATAGAAATCCCGTGATGGGAAGAGGGGTAACATTGTTAAGACGAAAGGGTTCAAAGATGAGCGCCAAAATTAATGAAAATGTTCCTGCCCAAAATGCTTGAAAATTATTAAAGAAGAATGGTGAAGAAATTTTTGTAGCTAAACGCGATATTGTTACAATCTGCGCAGTACTGGCCAGCGCACAAAGTAGAGTGAGAAAATCGCCAAAATTCCACTGACTGGCATGCCACTGACAAATCAACGCTGTCCCGCCGAGGGCAACGACTACCAATAAAAAATGTATCAGTTCGAGACGCTTTCTAAATAAGAAGGCTTCAAGCATCGGTACAAAAAGCACGTATAACGTCGTTATGAAGCCGCTGTTGGTCGCCGTGGTATAAAGGAGGCCCCAGGTCTGGAAGACGATTGTCAAAGCCAAAAAAATACCGGGCCAAAATGATAATTTGAAGTTATCGCGCAAGTGGAGAAAGTCTTTACGACCTCCCCACAAAATCATGATTGGCAGGGTGAACAAGAATGCAGTTGTAAAACGCAGGCCGGTAATCCATAGCGGGCCCATACTTTTGAGTGCCCAAAGCGCCGCAATAAAACCAAATCCCCAAAAGACGGAAGCAACTGTTAGTTCAGCGCCCGCTCTCCTCACTGACATTTTTGCTTCCAGCATGACGTGCTTATCTCGCTTCGGGAGTAATCCTTAACGTTAAAACTTCTTTCTCACGTTGGACTTTAATCTCGACGGCCTCACTCGGTTTTAAGATTCTAAGTAAGTCAGAATATTCGTTGATGTTAATGATTTTTTTTCCAGCCAGCTCCACCACAACGTCATTTGCTTTTATTCCGGTTTTTTCAGCTGGAGAATTCGGTTTCACACCCATCAACTTTACACCCTTTAAATCCGGTGACTGAGTGTAATCGGGAATTGTTCCTAAACTCACTCTGAACTCAGCCCTCTTCATGACATTGGCGGGACCGCTAGATTTTTCGTAAATTAGTTTCTTTGAATTGGTAAGCTCGGTGACTATATCAGAGAGCAAAGAGGCCACTTGCTGAATTCCCGAATAATTGATTTTGTCAGGCGTATCCGCTGGAGTGTGGTAATCCTGATGACTTCCCGTGAAGGCACTGAGTACGGGGACATTTAACATATAAAACTTCAAAACATCGGTGGGCAAATAAGGGTCCTCTTGTAGAAAAATTGAAAGCGGTGATTTGGCAGCGGCACTTTCAATGATTGCCGGCCAAGTCTTACTGGAAGCTATTCCCTGCAAATAAATCTTTTCGTTAAGGCGACCAACCATATCTAGATTCACATAGGCTTCGATCACTTCTTGGAGGTTAGATTTTTTAAAAGCATCGGCATAATGACTTGAGCCCAGAAGCCCCAACTCTTCTCCCGACCAAGCAGCAAAAATAATATCTTTTTTTAGATTTCTTTTATTGGCAACGAGCAGTCGTGCTATCTCCAACATTCCCGCGACTCCAGAGGCATTGTCATCAGCCCCCAAATGCGGCATGCCCAGCTGACTCTTATCTGCTCGCGAAGTCGTAGTCTCACCAACGCCTAAATGATCAGCGTGCGCACCCACCAAAATGGCTGTGGCGGAAGGGGCCGCACCAACAACCAATCGGCCAATGACGTTATGACCTTTTGCTTTTTTACGCACCAGCTCGACTTGCCCCTCGGCTTTAAAGTTTATTTTGGCCGCGGCGATCTCTTTTCCGCTATCAAGTTGGTTTTGCAATTCTTGAAGACTTATTCCTGTTAAGGCAGATTTCATCAAATCATCATTTACGGTTAATGCGAAAATACCAGAATCAGCCGCCATTTTACCAAACGGAACTAACTCAGCATTTTTAGAATTGGGCCCATTGATAAAAATAATTCCCCGAGCGCCATTTTCTTTCGCCTTAATGACTTTTGTTGGCAAATCTGAATAAGCGGTTAAATGAATCTTTTCCTTTTCTGAGAGTTTCTCCGGCATGTAACGAAGAGCTAAAACCCATTTATCTTTAACGTCTTTTTGGTTATAGGAATCATAAGCCTTAAAATTTTCCGTAGCCGGCGCCACGATCCCGTAACCAACAAAAACCACATCCTGTATCGTCATCTTTCCTGACGCTGACATCGCGAGCGGGCGCCAAGCTTTGTCGAGCTCCATTTCTTTGTCGCCTTTTAACTGTGTCGAAGGACCGATTTCAACGCCCGAAGGAAAATCAAACGCCTGAAGGAAGTTAGCTTTATCTCCTGCCGGCACTAACCCCAAAGCTTTAAACTGAGCTGCAACAAATTTTGTTGCTAGCTCTTCGCCGGGACTGCCCGTTAATCTACCAGCCAATTCAGCGGAAGCGAGATACTCAACATTTTTTTGAATTTGCGCAAGACTTGCCGGTTTTTCTGCAGTCGGTTTGGGTTCAGATTTTTCATTTGCCTTCAGTCCCAACAACGCGCGCGCTTTCTCGTCGTCCCATTTGCCAATAAATATTTGCGAGCTGCCGTCCCAAGAACGCTGACTTGTCCAAGCCAACTCTGCTCCGGAAGGTAGGAACACCGGTAAACTATCAAACTTCTCGTAGTCAGTAACTCTGATTGGATCACCACTTCCGTCGGCTCTTACGATAAACAATTCGAAGTTAGAGTGACCAAAGAGTGCCGACCCAAAAATAATGTAATCCCCGGATGGATGAAAAAACGGCGCCCATGACAAAGTTTCAAGAGCCGTGATTTTCTTAACATCACTGCCATCGGAATTCATAGTATAGATTTCAGCACGTCTACCGTCCTTTGAAAATTTTCGCCAGACGATTTTCTTGCCGTCGAAACTAAAGAAAGGACCGCCATCGTAACCAATGTCTTTAGTTAGCCTTCTAACGTCGCTACCATCGGCATTCATCATGTAAAGTTCTACCAACGCCGAGGGATTGCTTTTCAAAGCCTCTTTTTCTTCTGAACTGAGCGCATCCGTATAAATGTGGCGATCGGAAGCAAAGATGATGATTTTTCCATCTGGCGACCATGACGCTTCGGCATCATAACCTTTTATTTTGGTGAGATTTTTAATTCCTCCGCCATTTGTATTGGCCTCAAAGATGTCATAATTCTCATCAAAATCCCAACTGTAAGGACGGGCTTTACCCTTTTTGCGAATATCCAGCTCTTCCGCCATTTTCTGCCTTGCTTGCGGATCATGATGGGTTGAAGAGAATAAAACTTTTTTCTTATCTGGATGAATCCAGGCACAAGTTGTTTTTCCATAACCCGGCGAAAGACGCTTGGTTAATCCTGTTTCAAAATTTTTTAAATAAATCTGGTAAAAGGGATTTTGCGCCTCACGCTCACTTTGAAAAACCATTTGTTTTCCATCGTTACTAAAATAACTTTCACCAGCTCGCTTGCCCGAAAAAGTAATTTGGCGAATCTCCGTTACTAAGGACGTATGCGCCGACTTGTCTTTAATGGTTTTTGCTGAAGTACTCGGAGAAGAACTTGCGCAGCCATTAAGAATTGATAATAGAGAAAAAGTTAAAAATATTTTTTTGGATTTTATCATAGTGTTAAAACGGTATTAACTGTCTTAACACATGTCAAGGACTGGGATAGTTCGCGAACTCCAGCGTCCACCAGTTTTGGATTTGCTGGCAAACACCCTGATTGGCATTGCCACAGCGATTCCCACCGGCATGTGCTCTAACATTAAGAGCTGTTTCGATGAGGGCATTCTTTGCAGCGCTACCTGACTGCGCTTTTAATGGCAAAGATAGAAGCTCATAGGCGTGTTCGTAAACTAACAGGTGACAAGCATTGCAGGTGTTCCGAATATTACTATTAAAAAACGTTTGTCCCTGCGGATTGCGAAGGTAAGCAACGATGGTCGTCGCCTCATTATGAAGCAAAACTTCTTCCTTGGTGTTTTTTCCATAAACATAGAGCTTGTGGGCGCGGCCATCGAGGTAGGAGTTTGGCAATTGGAATTGAAAACCATGATTGCCTGGATAGAGCGGATCAAAAACAACTAGATTTGCTTTCGTTTGACCAAGCGCTACGCCCTGGCCCTTGGGCCCATCCATATAAAAACTCACGTCAACAACTTCTGCAGAACCACCTGTCGCGGCAGCAATCCCTTTGATAAGGCCATTGGTGGAGACAAAGTTTACTCCACCAGCAATTGCTAAGTTGCTCGAGCCATTCCCCGCTCCGTTACTTGTTGCCTCGTTATTGCTTTCACCATTTGAAAATGGCGTCGGGGCACAATTGTTATAGAAGAATGAAGCAGTGATGATTAAATAAAAAATATTTTTTGCACGCAAAACCCGGTCCCCTTACCCTTAAGGTTGCAAGTTTAGTGACCAACGAAAACGAGTTTATTATGTTGTCGTTGTAGAGTTCTTGGACATTGTCGAAGAACTAATCGCTACAAAATATAAATTTTTAGGGACCCGTAAGCAGCCTCTTTTGGCTTTAAGTTAATTCTCAATTAAAATCTATAAGCTATTAAAAATACATAGCATTAGTGGCATCTAATTTGCGCTTTAACAGAATGAACGAACAGCTTCGAAAACACCCTATAAAAATTGCGAAACACCTAGGACCATTGAAAAATTTTAAAAAGTGATATATGGATATGATTCAGTTAAGGGGGAGAGGCTTTGGAAAACGTACACCATTTCGACGATTTAGATCAGCAAATAGATCAGCAAATCAACACAACAAGTGTTGCACCAATGAATAATACTATAGTTGCCGAAGTCCCAGAAGGCGAAGAAAATACTGAATGGCTTAATGTCGACAATATTTTAGACCTAGATGAAAAAAAATATCCTATTTTTACTTTAGCTAAAAACAAAGCACGTTTTTTAAGAATGGTAAGTTGGTACCGTGGCAAGGAAGAATGGATCGATGTTGCCCCTTTAAGTGGTGCTAGTAAATTATTTAAGACACAGACCAAAGAACTTGAATCTATTCGTGCCAATAAGATGGATTATGAAATGGAATTGGAAATGGGAACACTGACC
>CAYPZY010000218.1:0-5543 GCA_964415155.1 uncultured Bdellovibrionales bacterium | reverse complement strand
GTTTGTGAACGACTTCACAAGCTGGAACCGATGTCGCAGCCTCCAAGATGCTCGGCTCTTTGGACCCAGTCAGTAAAATCACTGGGACATTAAAGCGCATTTTGCGAACTCGATGGATAAATTCTATACCATTTAAGTCGGGTAAATAATAGTCAGTAATAATTAAATCGGATTTGTTTATTGTGATTGGATCTGCGAGCGCCTCAATCGCGCGTTGATAACAAAACAGTTCGTGCCCAAGTATACGGAAAAGGTCCTTCCAACCTTCGCAAAGATCGATATCGTCCTCGATCATCACTATACTTAGGGTCTTATTTCCAGCATGCCCCATATCCAAAATAATTAATGTATTTTAACTAAAAGATCTAGCGGATTTATAGAAGAAGAGAAGATGTGGTATTTTGCCACATAGATCATGGTGATTCTTTTTTACTTGATAACTTTCCCGTTGTTGCTTGCTGAGAGACTTTGCAAATCCGCTCAGCCATTTGCCAAGCATTAGCGCTTTTTTTGAAATCATAAACCTTAAGATTACCTTCGAGATCAAAGGTGGCCAGATAGTCATCATGTTTGTTAAAGCGTTCAAGAAAAATCTGTGCGGGCGGCGTTTGAATGTCTCCAATGGGCTCGAAAACTGTCTCGGACGTAACGTGACCTGAAGTATTGATACTACGTAGTGCTCCTGCCGCCGTGTCCACCACGCTTTTGTCTGACAAAAGTTTTGAAATTAGTAAACCACCTTTGTCTAGAGGCGTGTCCTGCTTCTTCTTAAAGGTTTGATCGTAAGTGGTGATGCGATTCGTACTTGAGTTATAGACTAAAATCTCATTTCCACTAACTCGTACAGCGCTAGCTCCAGAATTTTGGTTCGACCCTTCCTCAATCACCTGCGGATTACCACCACGATCACTTAAAAATACAACTTTACCAGACATCATTCCGATAATTACTCCGTCAGGACGACCTTGATGTTTACGAAGTGGTATCATGATATTCGCTTTATCTTCGGGGCGCGCAGGTGGTATGTTTGTCGTATTCACTAAATTGCCGGCAACGAGATTAAACGCCGCCATTTTGCCAAGCCGATCTAACAAGTACACGCGATTATTTAAAACCACCACTGATTGAATAGGGATGAAGTCTTCGACGATGACAGATTTTTTGTCTTTCGTTTGATAATAAACTTTTCCGTCATCGTCGGCGTAAATAAAACCTTCTCCGATGTTAAGCGGAGGTAAGGTAAAATTACCTTTAATACTTTTTCCGAGTTTGGCCAAATCGGTGGGTAGATTTTGCATCTGCACACCACATTCGGGGGTGCTGGCCATAGCGAAAGCAAAAAACAAAATCGAAAGTAGCATATTTACTTATCGTAATATCGGCAGTAATCCTTTACTAGTTGGGTCGCGACAAGGGGGGAATTATCGCCCCCATTAAAGCTCTTTTATTTGTGAACTCTCCAATATCGCTTTCTAAAGTTAAGTATGAAACTTGCAAAAGCCACATCGTATATAAGAGAAAGGGAGAAATTTATGGAAAATAAAAATCCAAACCAAAGTCAAGAAACGCCTAATAAAAAAGAAGGGATCGCCGACAGAATTGGCGATGTGATTGAAAAAGTGGGAGATAAAATCACTAATGCTGGCGCTGAAAAGCTCGGGCAAAAAATACATGATATGGGTGATCGTCTCGAAAAACATCACACTGATCCAAAGCGTTCAGTTAATCAGTAAACCTACGAAGCTTTTTTTGATATCGTTCGTAAATTATCGGCTTCCTTCTGTAGGGAGGCGATGATTTCATTCGCCAAGGGATCGGAGTAAATGCCAAAGCCATTTATGACGATCCCTTTTTCACCTGTCGATTTACAGCGAACGGCGTAGAGGACAGATTGGTCAGCAGGGTCGGTGTTTATATCGATGCGATAAACATCGTCGACCACAAAATCGCTAAAATTCGGTGGTTGATTTCTGATAAGATTAAAATCAGTTTCATAACCTTTCTCGCGTAAGTCTTTAATTGTCTCAGTGAGTTCCATTTTTTCCTCGCAAAGTTATCTGATTCTTTTTTTGTAGCAATAGCGCATTATCGCTTTAATTAGCAAGTGTGATACCAAATGGTTGCAACGAAACATATCAAATGCCGTTTCACTAGTCCTTTAGGCTAGACTACGAGTTTCAAAGATGACATCTCGAATTTTTTTAGATGAAATTCTACTCGAGGTGAGTATGAAAAAGATAATTTTTTTAGTTGGCATTTTTTCTCTTCCCCTTTTTGCTCAAGAAACTGAGTATTTCGATTATGATGACAGTCAGTTTTACGAAGAGAGCAATGATAGCGGCAGTAGTGACGAAACGGTCATTGACCGAGGACGTGGCGGTGGGCGCCGCGGCCCGGGTCGTGATAGAGACCGCGGTCCACGTGGCCCCAGAAAAGGTCCCCCTCGTCGCGATCCACGCGGCCCAAGTGGCCCTCGCGACCGTGACCAATACGTGTATTTACGTTGCGGCAGCTACGACGGGCGCTACCAAACCTGCTATGTTAATGGTTGGGTTTTAAATGCAAGTCTTGTCGATAAAGACGGCGCTAGTCCCTGTCAGCAAAATATAGATTGGGGTGTCGGTCAAAACTATATTTGGGTCAATAACGGCTGCACTGGCGGCTTTGGTGTTTGGACTGGTAGATAACATTCTCTGAGCAGATCCAGTCCTAGCGTGCCTTAAAGCATGCTAGGACATTTTTTAATCTTTCACATCTAGCCACAAGCTTGCGTACGGTTCAAGAAACGCATTGGAAAAAACAGCTTTGTCTGTGAGTAAATCAGTGGCCGCGTTTGTGATGGGTAATTTTACAGTCAATGGTTGATCTGATAAATTTAAAACTATGATTGTCTTTTCGTTTTTGAAATTTCTTTCATAAATCACAAGTGACGGATTGTCAGTTTCAACTATTTTGATAGTACCACGGCGAAGCGAAACTCGCTGCCGACGAATGCTAATCATCTTTTGTGTTTCACGATAGAGTTTGCCTTCATCTGTGTGCGGATTTTCTTGGGCTGCCAAAAACTTTTCCGCAGGAATAGGGCCGCGATTTACATCGCGAGCGTCGAAATCTCCGCCACGGGCAGTAGCCGCTCGTTTGGCATAGGCCATGTCGTTTACTGCCATGATTTCGTCACCGTAATAGACGATTGGCATTCCATTTTGACTCATCAGCATAGCAAAGGCCAAGCGCATGCGGGCGAGCGACTTATCAAGGAAATCTGCCATTCGACCACCGACTCCATAACCACCGCGAAAGGAAACTCCCTTGCCGGTATCGATGAGATTTTTTTGAATCACTTCGCGAACATCTTGGGGTACCATTTCTAAGCTAAGTTCATCATGAAGTCTTAAGAAGTTTGCCCAGTGCGTACCTTTGGGTAGTGAGATGGCGTTTTTAATCGAATTAACATAAAACTTCTTATCACCAGTTAAAATGGACGCCCACATATCGCCCATAAGTTGAAAATTGTAAGCGAGATTGGCGCCGTTTTCGAAATATTTTTTTACGAGTACCGGCTCTTGATTGGCTTCGACCATAACAATAGTTTTATTAGAAATCAGCGAAAGTAATTTGGAAAGAAGATTCACCACCAATAGAGTTCGTGGATCGCTTTCGCGTTCCTTAAAGAAAAATGGAACGGCATCAAAACGAAAAATATCGGCACCGTTTTCGGTCCAATATTTTACAACCCGATAAACTTCATTAAGAACTTGTGGGTTGTTGAAATTGAGATCAAATTGGAAGGGGTAGAAAGTATGATAAACCCACATCGTTTTACCGCTTGGTGTTTTGATCATCACGTAATGAGGGTGCAAAGGATTCGCGAACTCTGGGAAGATCACGCGGCGGCGCACTTCGACGGATTTTCCATGTTCATCTAGCTCACGGTAAATGGCTTCCATGGGTAAGCCACTTTTGTCTTTGATGACCTCAACGACATCGGGGGCGACGGTGCGAATATGAAAGTATTTTTGAAAACTTGCATCGCCGGCAATTGCTTGTTGGGCCCAGCGATGATCACGAGATACGTGGTTAAGAACGAGATCCATCTGTAACTTCTGGTTTTGTAATCGCACTTGCTTCACAAAATCAAAAAACTCAGAATCGCCACCTAACTTTGGCTCGACTTTAAAATAATCTCTAACATCAAAGCCTGCATCCTTAAATGGTGATTCCAAAAATGGGAGCAAATAGAAATTCGTAATCCCAAGATTTTTAAAATACGAGCGTAGGCGGCTTAGGTTTTTGAAAGTTCCGTTCTCAAATGGTGTACCAATTTGGTTGACGTATCCCATGTATTGAACTTCGTCGGCGGGCCATGAATTATCGCGAGGGAGCGGCGTGGTTGCGCCACCAGCCGCAGCGGTAAAATCAGCATTGATTTTTTTTAGCTCCTCCTCGCTTGCGACTCTAAAAATGCTACGCAAGATTTGCTGAGGGCTTTGCTGGCTTGCAGGTAAGAAGAGATCACCGCAAATCGACGCTGCCTGCGAAATGGCGGCGGAAAAACTGATAATGAGTAAAAAGATAATGTTAAACATTTTCTGTCGCTCTGCTCGAGGGTTTCCTTAAGGGCCAAACCTGTCACTGCTGTCAAAACATATGACAGTGCGATTAACTGAGAGGCCGTTTTAATATTTTTAAACTCAGTAACAGTAACTTTTGCAGGAAGGGTGCCAGGTTTGAACCAAAGCGTTTTGTATTGCCCAACTTTGTGCAAACGGGGGGCGAGGTTGTGTGTCTTGACTTTTTGCTGCGCAAACGGCAACGCTAAGGGTTTAAGGGGGAAGTATGAACACACAGACGATGAAACAGATTCTTAAACCTAAATTTAAAATTCCAACAGTGAAAATTATCAATACCGTAAATAAAATTCGTACAGGATTTTCTTTAATAAATCGAAAGTTGGTGCCGCCACCGGTTGCGATTGTGGAAATGATTAGTGGACTTTGGATCGCTCGCGCAATTGGTCTAGCGGCAGAGTTGGGGGTTGCTGATCATATCTCTGACGAAGGAACTGCCAGTGACGTTATCGCCAAGAAGGTCCACGCCAAACCTGATTCTATCTATCGCTTATTACGCGCACTAAGTGTAGTGGGGGTTTTTCAAGAATTGCCAGACCATAAATTTCGCCTTACAGATTTGGGAAGGTGTCTGCAGACGGATCATCCTCAATCGATGCGCGATTTTGCAACCTTTCAAACGCACACGAACTGGCAACACTGGGAACATCTAGGACATGCGGTTAAAACTGGTGAGAGCGCAGTAAAGAAAGTGCGTAAGCAAGATTTTTTTGAATTTCTCCGAGATAACCCCAAAATTGCGCAGAGTTTTGACGGCGCTATGGTTAATATCTCGAGACTTGAGCTGGATTCGGTTGTCGAAGCTTACGATTTTTCAAAATTCAAAGTCATTGCTGACATTGGTGGCGGTTACGGAACATTTTTAGCAACTATTTTAAAGACAGCTAAAACAACAAAAGGCATTTTGTTTGATCT
>CAYPZY010000217.1:0-5557 GCA_964415155.1 uncultured Bdellovibrionales bacterium | reverse complement strand
ATCAATGTGATTTCGAAAATTGTCTTCAAGATATCGATGCCATCAAACAAATTTATGATCAGTGGTTAGACGGCAAAAGTGGCGAAATGATAGAGTCGTTCGCCATCATCACCACAGACCCAGCTCCCTTCGTAAAAGAGGTAGGACATGATCGCAGTCCGCTTTTTTTGAACGCCGAGGCAGCACAAATATGGCTCAAAGAACAAAAGACGCCATCACAGTGGCTCGAGTTTTTACAAAAAAATACACAATTTTATAATTTTTCCGTGGAAAAGCTTCGACCGCTAAAAGCCACTAAAAAAACCAGTCAAGCGTCTCAAAAACAGACGAACCTTCTTTAGTCGAGCTCAGTCTCAACCGACAAGAAAAAACTATGGTTCAACAACCTGAAGGTCAAAATACGCTCGCCAAGAGCACGAGCCTCAAAACTCGAGCTCAAGATCTCTATCAGAAACATCATCACCTTCGCGATCCCGCATTTTTTGTTGTCGGATTCATTTTCGACATTCTTATGGTCACGCGAATCGATGATCTCTTTGGTATCATTCAACAGGCTGTCTATTTAGTCGCTATCGCTATTTTGATCTCCATGGAAGTTTATGAGCAATACAATCCCTTTTCCTGGCGCGAGCGTATGCAGAAGATTTGGTCTTATCGAGACGGTGCAGTTCATTTTTGTTTGGGAACGCTCTTTAACACCTACGCAATCTTCTACTTTAAAAGCTCGTCACTTTTGACTTCTATCATTTTCCTAGCGGTCATTGTCGTGGTGCTAGTCGCTAACGAGTTATCACAAGTTAAAAAGTTAGGGCCCATTCTCAGATTTTCATTTCTTAGCCTTTGCCTTTGCTCGTTTTATATTTGCCTTTTTCCGATTGTCCTGGGTTTTATTGGAATCGTACCATTTCTTCTTGCCCAATTATTTACACTAGCGACGCATTACCTCCTGTTTGCTATTTTAAAAAAGAAATTGGGTACACACTTGAAGACCGAGAGCCAATCGCTCTTGCAAGACCCGATTGCTAAACCCGTCCTCTTGTCAGCGCTCATTGTCCAAATTGTATTTTTGTTAATGTACTTAACCAAAATTTTGCCACCGGTACCCTTATCCGCCCAATATATTGGAATCTATCACTCTGTGGGCAAGGAAAATGGACTTTATAAACTTGGCTATACTCGTCCCCAATGGAAATTTTGGCAAAGTGGGGATCAAACTTTCATCGCTAATCCGGGTGATAAGATTCACCTGTTCACCAGACTATTTTCGCCGGCTCGATTTCAAGACAAAGTGAATGTTCGTTGGGAATGGAAAAATCCATTGGGTTCGTGGGAGACGCACGACCTGATTCCCATAAATATCACGGGGGGCCGCGAAGAAGGTTTTCGAGGTTACACTTACAAAGGCAACTACACTCCGGGTTCATGGCGGGTACGGCTCGAAACGCTGGATCAACGCGAGATAAGCCGCATCTATTTTACCGTCGAAGCCGGCGATGAAAATCATGAGCGGGAATTTAACTACGACCTTCAGTGACGGACTTCACACACTCAATAAAATGATGTGAATCTTTATTAAGTTGCCAATATATTACCATTCGCGAACGCTCGGCAAATAACGAACTGACAAAATGGTCTTGCATTTCGGCGGGCGGTGTCTCCAAAAATCTAAGAGCCAAACTTTCAGGCGTAATTTGGTTATCAAAATTTTCGAATTCCGATTTAACCTTCGCATTTCCTTTAAACGAAAAAATATCGTGGTAAGAAGCGTAATTGTAGTCTTTAATCAACCCAAACAAATCCTTTAACCAAAGAGCGTACTCATCAGCCGCAGAAATTTTATAGTAAATTGGTAACTGACCAAGGACATTGCAAAACAAAATGTCACTATTGGAAAACTTGCGCAAAAATTCGCGAAAACTATCGACTTGCAATCCCCTATCCAGTTTAAAAACATCCTCATTGATCCACAAAACATTGCTACCAGGAAAGCGATTCTTAAAGATCGCTTCGGCGATGGGATCAATATCGACAGCTACCAATCTCTGATACCTCGCTACGAGTTTCTCTGGAAGGCTGTAGCCGCCACTAGGTCCAATAAGCAGTAACTGTTCATTCTTGGGTTCCCAACTGTCTAAAAATTTTTGAACATGTTGCAAGTAGCTCTGCCAAAAAGTCGCTTTAAACTTAACAGCATGGTAATGATAGATCATTCCACCTGCTAGATTGAATGCCTTTTTTACCTTGTCTAATGAATTCGCAAATTGCATCTGCAGTTTTCTGATTGCCATTACCTATCATCGCAGTTTTATTTTGAGAAAACAGCCGTTGCCATGACATAGGTCTAGGATTTTTTGTTCAAAGAAACGAAATTCTGTCCGATAAAATAAGAGAATAGGACCACCCGCGTGAAAATGAATATGAAATTCCTCATCGTTGACGACCTCCAGAGCATGCGCTGGATAATCATCAAGCGTTTAAAGGAGATTGGCTTCACAACCTTTGAAGAAGCAAACGATGGTGATGTGGCCCTGCAGAAACTCAAAAAAGCCGCCGACCGCAATGAACCTTACGAATTTGTAATCTCCGATTGGAATATGCCTAACATGAAAGGTGTCGATCTTCTAAGAGCCGTACGCTCTGATGAAGCTCTTCGTAACGTCCCCTTCATGATGGTCACTGCTGAAGCTGAGCAGGCGCAAATGAATGAAGCGATGGATAGCGGAGCCGATGCCTATGCTTTCAAACCTTTTACTCCAGAACAACTTAAAGAAACACTCCTGGGTGTCCTTGAAAAGCGCAAGAAAAGATAGTTAGTTTTTATCTTTCTCAGTGATAACCGAAGCCACATCTCGATTTAAGTAGATAGTGTCTATACCATGATTCAGCGAATTTGGGCTAGTCACTTGGCGCTTATTCACAAATCCAAATTTGACATTGACGCTCTTGGCGTCCTGATAGCTAGAAACACTTATTGATGATACTAGGCAACGAATCTAATGAACAACTTGCTTAAATCTTGACCGCTCTTTGCCGCATCTTTTAGATGGCCGATTGGTCTACCGTTCATTGGCCAGTTGGCAGACGAAAAACTCTTGGCCCTGAAGCTTTAAACTGTCATATTTATGGCAATGAACTTTTTTGCACCCAAAGAAATCAAAGTCCACGTCAAACGCTGGATTGAAAACCATCGCGCTGATCTTAGCGGCAAAACTGTCGTCGATTTACCGGCAGGTAACGGTATCTCAAGTGAAACTCTTGCTAATGTCGGTGCCAAGGTTTTAGCTTTCGATCTTTTTCCAGAATTTTTCCGAGTAAAAAATTTGGAATGTCTGAAGGCAGATTTGAGCCAAAGCCTACCAATATCTGACAACTCCGTGGACTACGTTTTATGCCAGGAGGGCATCGAACATGTTCCTGATCAGTTAAAGGTTTTTGAGGAATTTAACCGTATTCTCAAGACCAAAGGGCGCTTGGTGATAACAACTCCTAATTATTCCAACTTGCGCTCAAGACTTAGTTATCTTTTCTGTGAGAGTGAATACTTTGGCAAACTTATGCCGCCAAACGAAGTGGATAGTATTTGGTTTGCGCCCGGCGCGGGTGATCTTTATTTTGGGCACATCTATTTGATCGGTATTCAAAAATTGCGTTTGTTCGCTAGTCTCGCAGGGTTTCGTCTAAAGAATATTATGCCGACGAAGGTGAACACCACTTCACTTCTTTACTTTTGGCTTTATCCATTTATTGTTTATTACAATTTCAAAGCCTACAAACGCACGCTGCGAAAAAAGGGCCATCAACATCGGCCCCTTTTAAGGGAGATTTTCCTCTTATCCATCAGTCCTAAAGTTTTGTTCGAAAACCATCTCTTCGTTGAATTTGAAAAAATGGGAACACCTACCCAAGTTCGCGCCGGTCTCAAACAGTCGCAAGAAGGAACCACCTTTGTTACTTAAAGTTGGTTTTATTTTCATTTTCGGTCTTTTTTTATCAGCCTGCGCCTCCACAGATCTAATTCAACAAAGCGAATATAACTACACCCGCACTTATCTAAAACAAAGTGAACCAGGCAAAGCCCTCGCAGAATTTCCCAAAAAAGAAGTTGGTGGTTTTATCACGACGGTAGAAAAAGGCTATCTTGATTTATTAGCGGGTAAGGCCTCACCAAAAACTCTCCTACCTGTCTCTGATGATGTTGAAAAGCGCAAAGTAACTTACGTCTCAAAAGAGATGGAATATTTCTACAAAGAAACAGAAGAAGGCTATTTCCCGGCGGAGCATGAAGTTATTTTTCTTCATCTCTTAACTGGTCTTAGCTTCGCCCAGATAGGCGATGCCAAAAGTGCTCGCGTTGAAGCTATGAAAGCCGCTTTTTATTTGCAGGGTCACTTTGCTGAACATCAAGGAGACTTCGATGATCCTTCCTTGCGACTGCTCCTTGCCTCTTTGTGGCTTTATTGCGATGAATGGGAACACGCGCGAGTGGATCTGCGGGTTGCCGCTAAACTTTCAAAAGAGTTTTCCTGGGCGGCAAAGGTGGCGGAACAGACAAATCCCCCAAAACAGATGTTTGTTGTTCTTGCTGGTATAGGGCCAGAACCAAAATGGCGTCCTTCTACCGGCAGTCAGTATTTAACAGGTTATGAAAGTTTGCGTTTCGATTTATCTTTTGAAGAACGTAACTTGTCGATCACTGACAACAAATCCAATTTCCCTCTCATTAGTCGCGACGCCACCGCAAATTGGTACGATCGCCATCAAAAACGCAACACGGATCTTCGTGATATTTTGCAAGGTTCAAAATACATGGCAAAAGCAACTGGCGCTCTCGGCCTTGCCGCCACAGAACATTCAGCCACGACCATTTTCGCATCCTCGGTTTTTGCCGTCGGAACACTACTAGCGGTCGCGATCGCAGCACCAGTTCTCTACCTGGCTTCTGAAACTGGTAGCTCAGAACTTATTGGCTATGGTTTAGTTGCGGCCCTTGGCGTTTTTTCGAAATTCTCCCACGACGCTGGTGACATTTTCCAAAGCGGGACCAAGTCCGCCAATAAACGTCTGGAAGAAAATCTCGAAACAGCATCGACGTATCGCTTTGTTCGCTTTTTACCTGATTATGTTTACGCGGGTATCAGTAAAAATATTTTCAATTCTCCCCGCTTGAATCCCGGCACTGAAATGGAATTTCGTAACCCCTTTATGAATTTGACTAGTGATAAAAATAAGACTCGTTTAGATTTTTTCTTTTTGCCTTACTAAGGTTGAGTGGTGGCAGTGGGTTGGGGTTTTGTCGCTGCCATCGTGGCAGTGGGTTGGGTTCTGTTGCTGGCATGGTGCAGTGGGTGTCTGCCGCCATCGTGGCAGTTGAGTGCGATTCTGTCGCTGCCGCGGTGGCAATGGGTGTTTAAATGGTGACGGAGTTTCGCTAACATCGTCGCTGCCGCAACTATGCAACCCTAACGAATTTCACAGCGCATGACTTCCCCCCACATCGTCACAATCGCAAAACACCCGAGCTCCACCAACACCAACCCACAACGAAAAATTTCTAAGG
>CAYPZY010000216.1:0-5564 GCA_964415155.1 uncultured Bdellovibrionales bacterium | reverse complement strand
TGAGTACAGAAAGCAAAACAGATAGATTAAAAATGGTTAGAGATCTTCATTTGAATTTCTTGAAAGAGGGCTTTGTAACTCCAATTTATGTAGCGCCCTATATAACGTTTGCAAAAAGAAATGTAAATCTGTCGAACTTATCAAAATTTTATGCGGGGACTCCGTTGTGGAAAATAGTGATCGAGTAGTAGTGAGTCAATCTTCTACTCCGACGAAGATTCCAATTCGACGTCTTTGTGCTTTTTTAGCAGTTTTCTACGCTGTGGTGTCGCTTTCAACAATAGCTATAGATATCTTTCAAGGTTACCGCTTAGCGGCTACTTATAAAGCTTCAACCAGAAATGACTTGCTCAGTGGGGATTATCGACAATCTATGGTTGTTTTAAAAAATGGCGTAGACGCTCAATTTGATAAAATTCAATACCTCGATAGGTCTGGCAACGAAGTTTTTAGTTTAGTATCGGAAGCTGCTAACACCCGTCATATCAGAATTCGAGAGCCCATAACGTTAGATGGAGCGAGAGTTGGATCACAGTTGGTTTTTCACCTTGACCCGTTGAAGTCGATCTTTCGCATTACTGTTTGGTGGTTAATCTTTGTGGGTATTTTTTGCGTCGCCATTAAACTTCTAGCAAAAAGGATTGAACGATTTTATAGGGCAGAATTCGAAAAGGAGCGCCTATTAGAGCTTGGCGAGGTAGCACACCAGGTGGCCCATGATATTCGTTCTCCGTTAAGTGCGTTACGGGTTCTTTCTAGTGTTAATGCTTGGAGCAGTGATCAACAAAAAAAATTATTTGAACAAACTATTAGTCGGATGGAAAAGATAGCTAATGATATTTTGAAATTCAAATTCAAGGATGTTAGAAGTGGCATCTTTAATCCTACTGAAGTATTATGTCAGTTCGTCTCTGAGAAAAAGGCAGAGTTGTGCCTTAATGATTCGTTAGGTTTAGATGTTAAAATCGACTTACCAGAGGTAATCATAGCGCGGGGTGAGGCCGAAAGTATTCATCGAATACTATCCAATTTAATTAATAATTCGGTTGAGGCCTGTGGTGGCCGTGGCAAAATCGGATTGGAGGCGCAACTTTCGGGAAAGTGTGTTCGGATTGTCATTGCTGACAATGGTTCAGGGATTCCCGAAGAGGTAAAAAAGAATCTTTTTGTTCGAGGCTTTACCTCAAAATCAGGGAATGGTTTGGGTCTTCACAGCGCCAAAAGAGAGTTAAGCAAGTGGGGAGGAACCATAGACATTTATTCTGTTTGGGGCGAGGGGACAACGGTAAAGTTGCTGATCCCAGTCGTAAGTTAAGCCCCCAACGTGTCCCGGGACACGTTGAGCACAAAAAATTACTTCCTGTTCGCAATTTTTCGCTTATCTAAACCGTACTTTTCGACTTTCATAATCAGACCGGCGCGGCTGATGCCGAGTTCTTTTGCCAGTTTGGATTTATTCCAGCCAGTGCGGCGAAGACCTTCGCGGATCATGGTGATTTCAAGTTCTTCGAGAGCGTCCTTTAACTTACCCGTGACGCGTGCACCTTGAACTTTGTTTTGATCAGAGCCTTCAAGAATTTTTGGTGAAAGCATATCTGCAGTCAATTTTGCTTCTGCACCTGATAATACACCAAGACGTTCGATTTCGTTTTGTAATTCGCGAACGTTACCCGGCCAAGCGTAGTCATATAATTTTTCAAGACAACGCTTAGTCATAATCTTTTTGTTGCCAGGAGCAGCAGCGGCTGCTCGACTTAAGAAGTATTCTACTAATAGTGGAATATCTTCTTTGCGCTCACGAAGGGGCGGAACGCGAATGTTGATCACGTTTAAGCGATAATATAAGTCTTCGCGGAATTCGCCTTTTTCGACCATCTCTTTTAAATTTTTATTTGTCGCTGCGATGATGCGGACATCAACACGACGAGTTTCCATTGCGCCCACAGGAATGAAAGTACCTTCTTGTAAAACACGAAGAAGTTTAACTTGCATTTGGGGTGAAGTATCCCCGATCTCATCCAGGAAGAATGTGCCTTTATCTGCGATTTGGAAAAGACCCTTTTTATCTTTGATCGCGCCAGTGAAAGATCCTTTCACGTGACCGAATAACTCTGATTCTAAAAGGTTATCGTTGAAGGCCGAACAGTTCTGGATCACGAAGGGACCGTCTGAACGTGAAGAGTTATAGTGAATAGATTTGGCTATCAACTCTTTACCAGTACCGTTTTCCCCTTGAACCAAGACGGTGCTGTCTGCGGATTTAATTTTGTCCATCAACGCATACAAGCTCTGCATGGGTTTGGATTTACCAATCATGTTATCGTATTTATAACGACTACCGAGTTCTTTATTTAGTTCTTTAATGCGCTCTTCGCGAGTCGTGATTTCTGTGTGAAGAGTTACAACCTCTTGTGACACTAAATCGACTAGCTCTGTAAAGTGAGCTTTGTTTTGATCATCTAAGAATTTCATTTTGTGAACACCGGCATCGATCACATCGCGAGGTACACCAAAATTTCCAAGGCGCTCACGAATTTCATCTAACCGATGGGCCTGACCTGGTTCCTTTAGAAAGCCAAGGGCAATTACGCATCCCATGTAATCGTTGTCGATCATTATGGGGGCTAAAGCCACATCGTAACCTGTAAGGTCCCATTTGCGAATGGTGCTTTTGCTGCCGCTCTGGCGTAGTTCTTCGACAGTTTTTCCTACAAGTTCCGCTAAACTTTGCTTTGCAGTATCCTTCTCGATGAGTTGTCCTGTGATGGGATTTGCAAATGGTTGAGCGTTCTTTTCGAAACCACGCAAGTGGCCACTTTCATCAGTGAAGACGGTATCAATCGCCCACCATGAATGAAGAACGTGTTTTAACTTTTTGATCACGTGTATATGTTCAAACTCATCCCAATTTATCATACGCACTCCTAAAACAGGTGAAGACCTGTCTAATGTCTTATCGTCAAAAAGATCGACAACTTTAGGAGCGCAGTCGAAAAAATGATCAGTTCGCCTGGCCTTCGGTCTGGATTTGATAAAATTTGTAGTATTCACCGCGTCGGGTGAGGAGTTCTTCGTGGCTGCCGCTTTCAACGATCGATCCCTTTTGAAACACAAGGATGCGATCGGCAGATCTTACGGTCGAAAGTCTGTGAGCAATGACAAAACAAGTTCGGCCCTTCATGAGTTGCTCTAGACCTTTTTGCACTTCAATTTCACTGATCGAATCAAGTGCGCTGGTGGCTTCATCCAAAATTAAAATCGGGGCGTCTCGAAATAGAGCGCGGGCGATACTCACTCTTTGCTTTTCACCGCCAGAGAGTTTTTGGCCACGTTCGCCCACTTTATATTGGTAGCCACCGTGTAAGCTTTCAATAAAGGTATGAGCATTAGCCATTTTTGCTGCCGAAACAACTCCGTCAGAGGATTTAGAAAAGTCGCCTGAATGAATGTTAAAAGCAACGGTATCATCAAATAAGAACACATCTTGAGTTACAAGCGCTATTTGTTTGCGAAGATCAGCTACGCGCAAGTCACTAATGCGGGTTTCGTCTAAAAGAATTTCACCCTGTTGTGGATCAAAAAAACGTTCCAACAAATTCATGAGAGTTGATTTGCCGCTACCGCTTTCGCCGACAATCGCGACGACTTCGCCACGTTTGACGGTGAGGTTGACGTCTTTGAGCACCTTCTCACGACCGAATGAAAAGCTGACATTTTTAAAAATTAAATTGCGCCAGTTCTGTGGATAGGGTTTAGGGTTGGCAATTTCTTTAACTTTGCGTTCATTATCCAAAACTTCAAAAACCCGATCAATAACCACTAAAACCTGTTGAATGCGTGAGTAAGCATCTTGCAGCTTTTTAAGAGGATTTTGCATAAGACCCAATGCAATCAAAAATCCGACAAAGACACCGGCAGAGGAAGTTCCCTCTAAAGCGCCACGGCCAACGTATAAACAAAGTGAAGCAAATATAAGAACACCGAGGAACTCCGTGATCGGACCGACAAGCTCTTCGTGGCTCACAATTTTACGACGTGAATCCAAATACATTTGTGCGTCTTTCGCGAATCTCTCGCGCATGCGACCTTCTAAACCAAAGGATTGAATGATCTTAACGCCGTCAAAAGTTTCTTTAAGAGTGGAGGTGAGCGTATCGAGAGATTCCTGGCTGCGGTACCCATACTTTTTAAGACTGCGACCAGTCTTCCTAATGACAAGAGCAAACACGGGTGCCGAAATCAAAGTGTAAAGGGTGAGCTTCCAATCCAAAAGCAGAAGATTACCAAGAAGGAGCGTTGCCAGAAAAGGTTCGCGAACAAAGTCGACAAATAGATACAAACCTTGTTGCAAAATCAAAACGTCGTTCAAGGTCTTATTGATCATTTCACCGCCACGCGTGTCGCTGTGAAAGCCAATGCTTAAATCTAAATATTTCTGTTGGAGTTTTTTGCGGATGTCGACACCCATTTTTTCGCCGACGTAACGAACTAAAAAGAAATGAAAGTAACGAACGATACCATTGATGAAATAGAGAACAACAAATGTAAGCGGAATCGATACAACGAGTTTAGTCTTTTCGCTACCAAGGAGAGAGAATATAAAAGCACTGATCTTGGAAATCTGCGAGTGATCGGGAGGCTTACTATTGGAAAAAACATAGTCAAATAAAACGGCGGCCAAAGGCGCCACTACGCCCTGGCACAAGCTCATGATCGCGCCTAAGACCAACACTAAAATCATTTGCCCGCGATAAGGCCTTATTGATGGAAGAATTTTTTTAATGGATGTCATTTAATCCCGTTATTTGCTTATAGTTTCGTTATCCAAGTTTTTCTTGGGTTTGACAAGCAAAGCGGGGTTCATTTCTTCAACAAACTTGCGCAAATACTGGCCGGTATGGCTTTTTTTACAAGAAGTTAGGCGATTGGTCGGTCCCTGAAAGACGACTTTGCCGCCTTCGCTGCCCGCTTCGGGTCCTAAATCGATGGAATAATCAGAAGCCGCAATGACGTCAAGATTGTGTTCGATCACCAAAACGCTACCGCCGGCTTCGATCAGTTTATGGAGAACTTTAAGCAAAAGTTCCACCTCTCGAAAGTGCAGACCGGTGGTGGGTTCATCTAAAATGTAGAGTGTCGATTTTTGATTTGTTGAATTAAATTCGCGCGCGAGCTTTAGACGTTGTGATTCGCCGCCACTTAATGAATTAGCGCTCTGACCCAGGCGCACGTAATCAAGACCAACTTCTTTCATTGTGGCTAGAGCACGTCTGATATTGGGATACGCTACAAAAAAATCCATCGCCTCAGCGACGGTGAGATTTAAAATCTCGTTGACGTTCTTTCCCTTGTACTTGACGTCCAGGATTTCGCTGCGAAACTTTTTACCATCACAAGCTTCGCATTTGATCTCGACATCATCCATAAACATCATGTCGATAATTTCGCTCCCTGCACCTTTGCAGACGGGGCAGCGACCACCATCGACGTTTAAACTGAAGGTACTAGCTGTATAACCTAAAACTTTCGCTTCAGAGGTAGATGCCATGATTTAGCGGATAGAG
>CAYPZY010000215.1:2271-5593 GCA_964415155.1 uncultured Bdellovibrionales bacterium | reverse complement strand
AATAAAGAAGTCATCAATAAAATTATTCAGAGTGTGGTGCTACGAAAACCACAACAGCTTATTGAAATTGGGCCAGGCACCGGTGCTTTAACGGAGGAATTGCTTAAGCTTGGTTTACCACTGACACTTATTGAGCTCGATAGACAATTTGCTGAGTTTTGGCGAGGTCGCTCCATCACAGTTATTGAAGACGATGCTCTCAAGGTGAATTTTGCTAAGTTAGGTGTTGGAAAAACCCTGTTGGTTAGTAATCTTCCTTACCAGATATCTTCAACTTTGCTCATTGACCGCTCCGTCAACAAGGATCTGGTGAACGATATGATTTTGATGTTTCAGAAGGAAGTCGCTCAGCGAATCCAGGCACCCCATTGGACCAGTGACTACGGGCTTCTAAGTGTTATCGCGCAAACCTTCTGGAAAGTATCGCGAGTATGTGATGCAAATCCAAGTTCATTTTACCCACCGCCAAATGTGGCGAGTCGTGTTTTAGCTTTTGAAAGAAAAGACCCATCTGAACCACTTCAACGAGACGTTTACCTAAAATTTGTAAAAGCCGCATTTGCGCAACGACGAAAGTTTTTAAGTAAAAATCTGAAGGCCATCCTCAATAAGGCCACAGCAGAAGAAAAACTCATAGCGGAAATCGAAAGTTTAGGGTATTCGAGTAAGGTTCGCGCTGAAGAGCTAAAACCAACTGACTTCTTAGCGCTTTTTAGAAGGTTAGAAAAGAATATTTTGTGAGTGATATTAAAATCATAGCGTTAAACAAAAAGGCCAAATTTGACTATAGCTTCATTGAAACAATTGAAGCTGGCCTTGTGTTAACCGGTAGTGAAGTGAAATCTATTCGCAACAATCAGATTCAGTTAAAAGATTCTTACATTTCTTTTTCCGCCAACGAAGCGTTTTTGGTTAAAGCACACATTTCAGTTTACACGGCAAGTAGTTACAACAATCATGATCCAGAACGAAAAAGAAAGCTGTTGTTGCATCGCCAGGAGTTGGACAAGCTACGACGACAGGTTGAAGAAAAGGGCCTTACCTGCGTCCCCACAAAAATTTATTTTAAACAGGGGCGTATAAAACTTGAAATCGCTGTTGCTAGAGGAAAACAAAAAGGCGATAAGCGCGAGGATATTAAGAAGCGTGACGTGAACCGGGAGATTGCGAGTCGCTTACGGCATTCACGATAGATTTCTTTTCCACTTCGTCCAAAAGATTCAATTGATACTTTCGCTCAGTAATGAGTTCATTCCAAAAAGCATGAATACGGCGATCATTTGGTGACGGTTCAAGTTTTTTGATCTTTTCAACATCGAGAATCGTTTTTTGCCGTAATGACAGGTAGAAGTAATTATAAGCCGCTATGAGATCTTGGAATTCATCGTTTTCACGCACGCGGACTTGTGGCGCTGACAAATCGCCTCGAGCTAGTCGCTGGAGATGGTTTTGTAAAACAAGTAATGGACCCACCATTCGCGATGTCCACTTTAGACCAAAATAAACGTAAAAGAAAAGCGAAAATAAAACTGTACCGAGGAGAATTCGCACTAACCAAGCTTTTTCGAGTTCCAAAGATTTTAGAAGGTCGGGAGCTTTCTCATTCGCGAGTGCCATGAACATCTGATAGTTCTGATTCATAAAGAAATACACAGGAAAACCCGCAAGAGCTAAAGTGGTTACCAAAGCACCAACCAAATACAATGTGTAACGAACCTGAAATTGTTTTTTTAAATAAAGCGTTCGCTTTTGGTGAAAATTACGTGACTCGCGCTTTGGCGGAAGTTTATGAATCCACATGCTTTTATTCTATAGGGCCTTGTCTTTTAGATAAAGCGCTTCTAGGATAAAGAGATGAAGTTTGATCAAAGGTCCATTGCTAACCTCACTTCTGTCCTAGGAATTATTTTCCTCTGCACTTTGTCCAGCTGCAGATCTAAGCCAACTTTAGAGAAAGAAGTAGAGGAAGTAAGTTTAAAAGATGATCGCGGTGAGCTCGATGATCTTCGAAAAAGTATTCCTCCCGAGAAGCGAAAAGAAAATGACGAGCTTGCGCTAATGTTGCGAATTATGGCGGATAAAACGCAGGCTCCGTCCAATGTACGAACCAAGTTTTTTAGTTTCCTAAGAAAAAAGCGCGAAGAATTTAGTAGGGCGCAACGCCTTGAGCGAGACAAGTTCAATCAGGAGGAGCGTTCCAACAGAGAAAAATTTTTGCGTGACCTTCGTGAACAAAGAGACGCCTACTACCGAAAGTCAGTTAAGCCGGAGGAAAAACGGCGCTTCAACCATGAGCTCAACGACAAGCGTGATCGCTTTTTTAGCGAAACCCGAGAAAAGCGAATGTCTTTTGAAGAGGACTACAGAGCTAAAAGCAAAAATTTTGAAGCTATGGTAATGGATAGGACTAACGAATTTAATGAACATTTAAGAGAATATTCGAAAAATTACGACGAAGCGAAAAAGCAAAAAGAAAAGGTGAGTGCGAAACCACCGGCTATACCAGCTGAGGAGATCATCCCCGAAGGTATGCCAGCAAAAAAGCTTGAAACCGACGACAAATAATTAAGCGGCGGCTTTGGCTTTATTAAGTAAGCCTCTTGATTCAAACGTTACACAACAAGTATTCCAGAACTTCTCTTTCATACTCATTTCTAACGCGTTGAACTTCATTACTGGGAATGTACCTTGCTCCAAATGATTGATAAAAGCATCTTTGGGGCTCATTTTTACGATTTTTAAGAGAAATCGTAGATGGCCGTCGCTCATGTTTTTATCGCAAAGCATTTTTCGAAGGTTACCCTCTCCCGTGTGGAGTAGGAATTCATAGAGGCTGGTTATTTGATCTGCGCTGTACATAATTACCCCCTAGAAGGTCGTCTACTAGACTTTTCGGTGGTCGCAAATCTAGACTTAAGTGGTATTTTCGCTATTCTAAGAGGTATTTTGCTTATTAGTGAGTTCTCAGAGCTTTCGCTGTCTCATTTTGAGATTGAGATGTTGAGCGCTTAGTGGACTTTTGCCGTTTTGATCGTTGTTTAAGGCGACTTCGATCTTCAATCATCTTAATGGTGCGGAAAACTTGTTGTATCTTTTCTGCTGATAATTCGACGATTTCTCCTGGATTTAGATTGCCGATTTTAAGTTGACCAATAGCCACCCGTTTTAATTTCAAGACATCAAATCCAACTTTTTCGAACATACGACGAACCTGACGGTTCTTCCCTTCAGTGATGGTGATCTTGTACCATGGGTGTTCACCCGAACCGTAACTTAGCTTCTCAACATTCTCCGCCGACACTTTACCGCCAGGAATGCTTAC
>CAYPZY010000215.1:0-2171 GCA_964415155.1 uncultured Bdellovibrionales bacterium | reverse complement strand
CGTAACTTAGCTTCTCAACATTCTCCGCCGACACTTTACCGCCAGGAATGCTTACGCCAAGTAAAAGTTTTTTCAGTTTTTCTTCGCTCGGTGCCGCATTTAGCTTTGCCATGTAGGTTCTGGGAATCTCAGATTCAGGATGGAGAACCTTTTGGGCAAAATCACCGTCATTGGTTAAAAGTAAGAGTCCTTCACTATCCCAATCCAAGCGTCCAACTGGAAAAACGCGATATTTCATTGCGGGTAAATAATCTGCTACACTCGGTCGATCGAGTGGATCACCAATCGAAGTGATAACTCCGCGAGGTTTGTAGAACATCAAATAAATATTTTTATTTTCCAGGCGGATTGGCTTACCGTTAACTGTGATTTTATCCTTATTAGGATCTACTTTGGTTCCCAACTCGTAAACGCGCTTTCCGTTTACAATAACTAAACCTTGTGTGATGTATGAGTCGGACCGACGGCGACTAGCTATTCCGCAGTTAGCGAGATATTTGTTGAGTCTGATTTTTCCTGAGGTTTCGAGCTTTCCCATTTTACCCTTGTATTATTTACAATATGTTCGAGTTTGGGCCCGTACATATTAGACAAAAAAGATTGTAGCTCTCTTACCAGAGAACCCAATACTTTGTCACCGGGATAAAGGGAGTCCATCGACATTTTCGTCTTCTCAATGGCGGCCTTACCTATATTGAAACTGTCGGGATGATTGGCCTTAACTTGCGAGATGGTACGCTCTAAATTTGAAAGAAGTTCTTGGTACTGTGGTTCACTTTTTGGGTCAATAAAGAGCTGTTCCAACTTTTTGATAGGGTAGTAGATTCGTGAATAAGATCGTAAAAGCTGGCCCGAAAAGTTATCGTACTTTTGGAAAGAATAATCGCGGATCATACTGCCGCTAATTCGTGATTCCGATCCAGAAACCACGAACCTTGCAGTCGTGTTGGGGGCGACAGTGATGTGTTGAATGAATCTGGTGTCCAGTTCAAGCCGCTCATTGTAAAATAAATAACAGTCATTCGTGAGGGGAACTAGCTCTCCGTCTTTGAGATAAGTCAAATTATCAAAACATTGGATTTGCAGAGTATTGTCGTTCATCGACTTAATTGCAACCGCTTGCTTTTTGTCATTACTGCGTACGCTAAATTTTTTGATGCCAAAGATATTGCGACCAATGTGATTTTCCACAATTCTTTCAAGATCATTAATATCTTCAATCGCGACGATTTGAAGTTTTATGGGATCATACATTTTTGAAAAATCAAATTTTTCGGAAGTTCTTCGCAAAAAAAAGTTTTCAAGAGTGTTAAAAATTTCCTGGGACAACAAAAGTCGATGGTTCTGCCAGTACGAATGAGAAAGCGCGCGACAAATGAAACGATTAATTGTTTGCGGATCTAAACTCGACGTTCCTTCACAATGATTCTTGCAGAAGTTAAACCACGATAAGCGCGCTGCATTACCTTGATGGTTTAAGGCAAATAAGTATTGTGTAAACTGATGAATTGTCGCCATAGTATTAACGATAGGGATAATTGCTAATGTAGTCTAGCAAATTATGGGGAGATCATATGCAAAGGGAACTGCATACAGATTTGTTTGGACAAGAAGAAAAGAATAATCTTGAAACTGCAAAACAAAGTTTGCAACAAGCCGTAGAAGACAAATTCACACCTGCCGGAGATTTTGAGCGCCGCTTTCGTGTTTTTAGCGAAAGTTTTGAAGTGCTTTGTCGGAAAGTGGAATCACTTGAGACTCGCTTTGAACAACTGAACAAGAGCGCGTCGATGAAAGTTGACAGAACGGTAGCGATGATTAGTCAGATGCAGGGACAGATTAATCAACTGACGCATGAGTTGACCGAAAAGATCGTCAATATTGCGGGTAGGGTCAACGAAAGACGTGTGCATGATGCGCAAATTGAAAATTTCGTCGAACGCCACAATGTCATGGTTAAAACTTTCGAATCACGCATTATGCAAATGCAAAAGACTTTGATGGAGCATGAAGGTAAAGCGGGTAGATTTGCTGCTGGCCTTAACGAAATTCGAGTCGAGCTAAAACGAATGCAAAGGGTTGACTAGAGAGCTCTACTTTTGCCTGAGCTAGACCTTGGTCCTTGTTTTTCAATTCCGTATCTATAACATTGTGCTTTGCTGACGGGAATT
>CAYPZY010000214.1:0-5609 GCA_964415155.1 uncultured Bdellovibrionales bacterium | reverse complement strand
CCGCCGAAAAAGAATTTTAAAGCCTAATTTTAAGAATTTTTGCGCGACAAGCTCTTCACAGATCCGTCCCCATTTCGAGCTGGCCGAGACATTCTCCCCAATGTTGTCTGACACCGGTGAAGTATTTGCGATGAATGCGGGTGGGCCCCCTGTCGACAATGCATTGTTTGTGTTCTTTGGTGGAGTACCCTTTGTGTTTTTCAAATTCATATCCAGGATATTCTTTAGCGAGATTTACCATGTAGCGATCGCGAGCGACCTTAGCAACAATACTGGCAGCACTAATTGGAGACGCGCGCAAATCACCTTTTATCACCGTCGTCTGTGGCCATTTTATGCCAGGGACTTTTTGATTTCCATCGACAATGACATGACCAATTTCCACCTTTAACCCTTCGATGGCTCTTCTCATTGCGAGCATCGAGGCATGAAAAATGTTGATTTTGTTAATCTCCTCGACAGTTGCAAAGGCAATACTAACTTTATGGAGAGATAATATTTCTTCGGACAATTCTTCACGGCGTTTTTCGGAAAGAAGCTTTGAATCCGTATATTGTTTGATTTTTCGAAGAGAACACCGGTCCTTGTCGATAATAACAGCGGCCGCGTAAACATCACCAGCTAAACAGCCCCTCCCAACTTCATCGACGCCGATGACGGGGAAGGGTTCTAAAGAATGCCAATCAAAGATGGAAAGTCGCTTATGTTTTTTTACTGGCATTAGGGCTTTTAATTAAGCCTGTGGTTTTTCCGTTTTTTCGTCTTCTGCAGCTTCTTCTTTAGCAGCTAGTTTAGCGGCCTTTGCTTCTGCTTCGGCAGACTCTTGAGCTTTAATTGTTTCTTCATCCAAGCCCATAGCTTTTGCCATTTCAGAATTAATACGCGCAGCTTTTCCACGTAAATTTCTTAAGAAATAAAGTCGCGCACGACGGATATTTCCTTTAGTCATAATTTCGATTTCATCGATCGATGGACAATTAACCGGGAAAGTTCTTTCAACGCCAACACCCGCTGACATTTTTCTCACTGTGAAGGAGCGGCTAAGGCCTGCACCTTGAACTTTAATCACAACACCTTTGAAAGCTTGCAATCTTTCTTTCTCACCTTCACGTACACGTACGTAAACAGTTACTGTGTCGCCAACGCCGAAGTTTTCTTTAACTTGGTTTTTTTGCGTCGATTTATGTCTTTTAAGCGTAATTTGATGAACGATATCCATAGCCCGCCTCGCCTTTTCCTTTAATAAGTCTCAAATGGTTACCATGTCCCCTTGAGTCGGTCAAGACAGATACTTACTGCTGATCGCACAGAAAGGTGACGATAATCTTGGGGAGAAGCCCCTTTTATGGGTTCTAAAATTAGCTGACACTGTTTTAGAGCATCTTCGTGCATACCAAAACCGGTACCAAAGAGTAACAAATAGTTTTCCTCAGAACTGGCCAGATTTTGCCTTAATTCTTTGAAAGAGACTTGTTGATGCTCAGGCAAATTGCGTGCACTAGTTCCAACCACTGTCACCTTGCCACTGTCTGCGGCAAGAGTTCTTACCGCCTCCTCGATGGATTCAGCCGTTCTAACTGGCTCCAAAGCTGTTCGGCGCATAGGATTGTACTGGGCCCCATAACCGACGCGCCAATGATCTAAAATACGCATAACGAACATAAGCTGCTCACGCATAGGATTGATGATAAAATAGTTTTTAACGCCATAAACCTGACAGGCGCGAGCGATATCATGAATATCAAAATTAGTAACATTCGTCGTAACGACGTCGCCTTTACTATCAATGACTGGATGATGAACTAAACCAACAGAAAGCATATTAAATATTTTTACGAATTTACAAAATTGACGAAGTCTTGCCGATTTGAGCCAGTAAGTCCACAGCTATTTAGATCTTCCTCATTCATTTGTTGGAGAACAGGCAGATATTTTTTGGCAAAATCCTTATGTTCAGAAATTAAAAGCTCGGGGCGCCGCTGAAAAGTGAAAAATACCGCCATCAACTTTTGCCAAGTTTCCACTTTTTGATGATCGCCACTTAAAAGAATCTGCGGCACCTTCTGGCCGTGCACGTCACGTGGTCTCGTGAACAAAGGACCTTCTAGTAAGCCATTTGAAAAACTATCATTGCGGCTTGAAACTTCATTGCCAAGAACGCCCGGCAAAAGTCGCGCAACAGCTTCTACAACAACCAATGCCGCCACTTCGCCGCCATTTAAGACATAGTCACCAATGGAGAGCTCCATATCGATATTTTGGTTAATGGTCCTTTGATCAAGCCCACCGTAACGCCCACAAACGAGAGTTAATGAAGACTCTTTGACCAACTGTTGCGCCAGGTTTTGGTTAAATACTTTTCCTTGTGGCGTAAGATAAATGACTTTTGTTTTGGGATCGTGGCTTTTTGCAAGCAAAATTGACTTTTCCAGGGGTGCTGGCGAAAGAACCATACTATCGCTCCCACCAAACGGTCGATCATCTACTGAATGATAAGGATTATCGGCGAACTGCCGCGGGTTTATCAATTCTAGTTCGATTTTTTTTTTATGAAGTGCTTGACCGACAAGACCACAATTTAGCGTTGGCGAAAAGAGATCGGGAAAGAGGCTTACGATATGAAACCTCACTCCACCAACCCCTCAGGCAACTTCATCAGCAAAGTTTTTTTGGCGAAATCAATCTTTTCGATAAAAGGTTTTACCAGTGGAATTTCAATCGTGCGATTTTTGCCTTTGTTACTTTCAACCAAGATTAGATCTTGGGCGCTATTTGAGGTGAACGAAATGATTTTACCGATGGCACCCATGGCGCTGTCGAATACCGTGAACCCTTGAATTTCATGAAGAAAAATATTTTCAGATTCTTCAGAAACCATTTTAGACTTCGCGAACAACCACTTCCACCCTTTAAGGGCTTCAGCATCGTTGCGTGTCGGAATACTTGAACTTCGGAGTAAAAAACCCTTTTTATGGGGCCTTAATTCCTCTGCTAAAATGACTTTTTTTTCGCTATCTTTGGCAAAGAGAAAGCCCTCTTCGAATGCTTGATCGATAATATCGTCATCATTGATATCAGTATGAAGATAAACTTCACCACGAATGCCGTGGGCGTGACCAATAATACCTATGGAGATAAATGGATTATCAAATTGTTCTATCACAGTGACTACGATCTACATGTTCGGAGTAGTCACCGACAAGAAAAAAGAGAAAACTTATAAAAAAGAAAGATTCCGCTAAATTTGCGAAATCTTATTCTACGATTTCTAAAACGCTGCGCTTTTTAAGTTTGGTGCTAGCGGCATTCAAGATTGTTCTCATCGAACGAGCTGTTTTGCCCTGTTTGCCGATAACTTTACCAAGGTCACTTTTGGCAACTTTAAGCTCAACAACAGTTGTTTGCTCACCCACAACTTCGTTCACTTCAACTTCCTCGGGAGCGTCAACTAGCGATTTCGCCATAAACTCAACCAGATCTTTTAAACTCGTATGATCCATAATCACCTCTACAGTGCGTTCATATTCTTATGTTCTATTATATGATGTAAGTGACTTACAAAATAAATAGAAAAAAGCCTAGTTTGTGGTTTTTTCTGCAACTTTAATGAGGCTTTGTACTCTTTCCGTAGGTTGAGCACCCTTTTTTACCCAGTCTTTGACCTTTTCCATATCCAATGAAAGGCCTTTTTCCTGCCCTGAGGGCTCTGGGTTGTAGTAGCCAATAACTTCGATGAACTTCCCTGTGTGTGGTTTGCGCTGATCTGCAACCGTAATGCGATAACGGGGTTTATGAGGACGACCAAAACGCGCAAGTCTAATAACAACAGCCATTTAAAATAACCTCCAGCCGTAAATACAATTTAACGGATTTATAAGATTTATTGCAACTGGGCAAGGATTAAAATGGAAATTTGAATCCGCCCTTACCTAGACCCATTTTCATAATCGAAGACATCATCTTTTGTGATTGCTCAAATTGAGTGACAAACTTATTGATGTCACTGACCTGAGTACCGCTGCCATCGGCTATTCGCTTGCGGCGCGAACCATTGAGAATTTTATGATTGTCTCTTTCTTTTTTGGTCATCGATTGAATAATTGCTTCAATCTTTTTGATTTCTTTGTCTGGCAGCGTCATGTCGTTCATTTGTTTCATCATTTGACCAGCACCGGGAAGCATCTTCAGTAAACTTTGCATACCACCTAATTTTTTCATCATCTGAATCTGACCAAGAAAGTCCTGCATCGTAAACTGGTTTTTAGCCATTTTCTTAGCGGCAGAAAGTGCGGTTTTTTCATCTATCACTTCTTGGGCTTTTTCGACCAAAGTTAACACGTCACCCATATCCAAGATCCGTGAAGCTAAACGCTCAGGGTGAAAGACTTCAAAATCCGCAGGCTTCTCGCCAACGCCTAAGAATTTTATGGGAATACCAGTGGCGTGACGAATACTAAGTGCTGCTCCACCACGAGCGTCGCCGTCAATTTTTGTGAGAATTAAGCCAGTTAGACCAAGTCGTTGATGAAAACCTTGAGCGACGTTCACAGACTCTTGTCCAAGCATGGCATCGGCGACCAACAAAATCTCTTTGGGGTCGGCGATTTTTTTAAGTGAACTTAATTCCTCCATGAGCACGTCGTCGATTTGCAAGCGACCAGCTGTATCGATAAGTAAA
The DNA here is from genome assembly GCA_964415155.1 of uncultured Bdellovibrionales bacterium. Classification (GTDB taxonomy): domain Bacteria; phylum Bdellovibrionota; class Bdellovibrionia; order Bdellovibrionales; family SG-bin7; genus CAYPZY01. Next base: position 931 of record CAYPZY010000214.1, on the reverse strand, counting down.
ACTTCAATCATTTCTTTTTGCGCCCACTTAATGGCGTTAGCGACAATTTCTTCAGGTTTTTGTTGAGGCTCACTATCAAAAACAGGAACGCCAAGTTGTTTTGCCAAAGTTTTTAGTTGCTCAATGGCGGCCGGTCGATAGACGTCAGCAGGAACAACGCCGGGTTTTTTTGAGAACTTCTTACGAATATGGAGTGCGAGTTTGGCAGAAGAAGTAGTTTTACCGCTCCCCTGTAATCCTACCATAAAGATAACAGCGGGCTGACCTTTGAGATTCACTTCGACGGCGCCACTTCCTAACACATTTATTAACTCGTCGTGAACGATCTTAGTAAATTGCTGTCCAGCCGTGAGGGATTGCAAAACATTTTGGCCTAAAGCTTTGGCTTTAATTTGATCGAGTAACTCTTTAACGACCTTAAAATTTACGTCGGCTTCGAGCAAAGCTAAGCGAATCTCGCGAAGGGTTTCTTCGACATTTTTTTCGGTGATGCGAGCTTGGCCAGACAGTTTACGTAAACTACCGACTAGCTTATCTGATAATCCTTCAAACATAAAATCCTACCAACGATTATAAGAGCCCCAACGTAGGCTCATGAGCGCTAAAACGTGACAAATAAATAAAGAAATCAAAACCACCAAAGAGGCAACAGCAATGTTGACATCAGCATGGCCTGACATTCCAAAACGAACACCGTTTATCATATAAAGAAGAGGATTGAAATGAGATATTGTTCGCCAAAAAGGACTTAAACTTTGGGTGGAATAAAACACCCCGCCTAAATAAAGAAGTGGCGTAATTACCAGAGAGTTAATGGCGGCAACATGATCAAAATTTCGCGACCATAACGCCACCGCGATACCCAATTTGCCAAAAGAAAGAACTCCCACGGTCATAAAAAACAATAAGACAAATGGGTGCGCTACCGACA
>CAYPZY010000213.1:0-5666 GCA_964415155.1 uncultured Bdellovibrionales bacterium | reverse complement strand
CTCGGCTCTCTGTAACTGGATTTTTTTAAATAGTCTTGTCGCCAGATTTCGGTCAGTCATGCGCTTAAACACTTGCGTGACGTTCTTGCCGTCACCGCTGATGGCGATATTTAAAGTATTAGCATCCTTAAGAAGGAAATCAAATTGAATAAGCCTTTTCTTCCCCCGCAAAGTTTTTTCCATGAGGGACTCGACGCGATCGCCATTGATTTCCATAATCGGGTTATCGTTGTCGGCGTAAGAGGACGTGTTGTAGGCAAAATCAGCTCTAAGATTGACTCCTAAAACCTTGGTTTGAAACGTTTTGGTTTCAAAGTTTTCGTCACTAAAAATCTGAATGACGTCGCCACCAGCATCCTGCCAAAACCCGGTGTAGTCCATAAGCGGTTCAATTTCTCGTTGCGCTTTGACGTCTATCTGGGGGCCAGCAATTACGGTTTGTGCAAATACTATTAAACTTAAAACTAAAGATTTCATTTTTTACTTCCTTCAAAGGTGCGTACAACATCTCTGCTTCTGAGATTTTTTGCATAACAGGTGATGGTGGTAATTCGGTTGTGACTCTTTACTTTATGTTTTCTCTCCAACGAGCTGCCATAGGACCGCCATACATCGCCGTCCCAGACGCGATTTACCATGAATTCAACAGCTGTTGTTTTACAAACTCCTTTAGGACTTCCGCAGGCAACGCCGCCGCCTTGTGTAGATAAACGAACAGACGACTTTTCAGATTTTAAAGTAATTTCTTTTTTGTGAAGAACTATGTCTTCTCGCGTTTTATTGTCGAGATCAATGTAGGCGACACAGTGAGGTTGAGCTTTGTCGATCTGAGTTTTGTCGACGGATCTACCTGATTGAAAAAAGAACTCTCTAGTTTCCTCGCCTTTACCTCGAGAAACGGTGAACTCCAGAGGATTGAGTCTGATCCGCAAATCATCAGGAAACCCTGTTAGCATTTGGTAATTATGAAGAACGTAAAACTGAAGTTTAGTGGCGTCGAGTTCACCAAAACCAAAATGGTGAGCGAGTTCATGAGCGAAAAGGCCGACAATTTGTTGAGTTAAGTCTTGGGCGGGGAGGACTCGCAATAAGGGGACGCTCACGCAAATGGGTTCGCCAAGTTGGAATTTCTCAACACCCATAGCATGCGATTCTTTACGGCTTTCTAAACAACCGCCTTCGTTCTTAAGCCAATACTTGGTACTTTTTAAATCATCAAAAATGGGCTGTGAATTTTCCCAACCGGGCTCTCCGACATTTTCTATAAAGAGCTTATTGGTAACTCGCTTAACATAAGGGTCATCAAATTCACTCAAAGCTAAATTATAAAATAAATTGGGAAGATAATAATAAAAGGCCTTCTCAACCTCACTTGCGACTTTTTCGGCCGAAGACTGCAGAACATCGCCACCGCCGCCATTGACACCGCCGGCGGAGGCCGCAATCGACCAAATGAAAATTAGTAGAGAAACCCTCTTCATAAAATATGCTCCTTTCATAGCATGACCCCGTTTGGCCATACACTAAATTTACGGGATCTATATATTTTCCAATAGACGTATTTTATAAAAATATATGTTTTAATTTTAGTAATACTAAAATAGTATTACGGCATGCGTGAAAAGGAAGTGTTTGATTTCACTGATTATAAGTCCTTTCTGGAATTTCTTGTAGGAGGAAGGGGCACCCGCACCGGCAAGCGCTTACAACTCGCGAAAGCTTGCCAATGCAACACCACTTATATCAGTCAAGTCATCAATGGAAATGGCCAGCTAAGTCTGGAGCAAGCATATAGGGTGATAAAGTTTGCGAAGTTCACTCAGGAGGAAGGCCATTATTTTTTACTCCTGGTTCATAGGGCTCGCGCCGGAAGCCATGATCTCAAAAAATACTATGAGGAACAGCTAACCAATATTCTTCAAAAGCGTCTTTCTTTAAAGGAACGACTGCAAATCCGCGCCGAAATCAATCCCGAGGCCGAAGCGAGATATTACAGCCAATGGTATTTTGCTGCTATCCATAGTGCCTTAGCCATTCCGTCGTTGCGAACAAAGGCGAGTTTAGCGAAGTTTTTTTTATTGCCTCCGTCTACCGTAAGTGAGGTGTTAGATTTTCTTCTTCGCTACCAGTTGGCTAAATACGAAAATGGTAAGTATGAAATTGGACAGTTACAAATCCATCTGAAAAAAGATTCCGCAAATATCGGTAAACATCACAGCAACTGGCGTATGCGAGCAATTTCTTCTTTAGAGAGAGAATCCAAAGAAGATGTTCACTATTCAGGTATCTTTACGTGTAACTTAAAAACCCTAGAGCAAATTAAGCAAAAAATTGTAAAAGAAATAAAGTCTTCCGTCGAATTGGTTACTGAAAGTCCTTCACCTGATGAGAAGATCTATTCTTTCGTCATCGATTTTTTCAATTTAGAAGCGACCAGCGAATGATTTTAGAAATTCTTTGACGATCTCGCAACGGGTAACCATTGAGTGGGGTTCTCGAGGATTTTTGCTTTCATCTCCCATATAGCGACTGTCTTTCGAAGTGAAAACAGAATCCAAAACGCCAAACACTTCACCGTTGGCACCGACGGCCGGGCCACCCGAATTGCCATTAATGGCGTCGGCCGTAGTTCCTACCCAGTAGGTGGTAGCCGTACTGTTGTGAGTTTTGGAGTTATAATAATCGACGATTAAGCCTTGACTCCAGCGTTTAAGAAGCAAATGCTCCTGACGAATGCTTGGATCGAATTTTTCTCGATCGTAGATAACAGGGTAACCCAGCAGCCAAATTTTTTCGCCCTTAACCAAATTGCATGTATCAATAAACCTCACAGGTTTAATATCGCTGAACCGGCCTGCTGGCACCGTCGCTTTGATAAGCGCAAGATCAGCCTCTTGGCTGCGATGAACAATTTCAGCACCAATAATTGTTTGCGGATTTTGCGAATCAAATTGTTTTTGGTTTCGCATATCGTAGGTTAGGGTAGAGCTGATGACGAGATTCTCACAAAAGCCGCGAGCGGCGCCACAGGTCGCTACGTTGGTATGATCGGTCGTTAAAAATAAGAGCTCTGCTGTCGAGCCGGAGGATTTCTTGGCGATCAAAAAAGCACTCCCACTCCCGCCACTGGGGGCCTTGGAAAATGTGAGAAAAGTAGAATCCCAAACTTGCTGGACACTTTCAGGCAAAAGTTGCCGTTCTAAGTTAAAACCTTCGCCAGCCAAAGTGGGAAGGCTAAAAAATGCGAGCGAAGTTAAAAGCCATTTCATAAGCTGAGATCAATAGCGAATGAGATGCCAATTTCCTCTACTCCTAATTCGCGGGAATGGTTGGTAGAGACTATAAATTTTACTGTGCGCATGACTATTCCCAGTCATCATGATTTGTGTTGGTAAAATTTATTATCATTACTTTGGCTGATTGTGGAAAACAGGACAATCAAGTAATATCTGCACATGTCTTACGATCAATGGCAATTTAAGGAAATCGATAGTTCGCTTTTTAAAGCTTTTACGTTCGCGGCGAAAGAACTCAATTTCACTCGCGCCGCGGAGAAAGCGGCAATGACTCAGTCGGGTGTTAGCCAAAAAATTGCTAAGCTTGAGGAGCAAATCGGTCAGCCACTTTTTTTGCGCGTCAATAAATCCATTTCCTTAACTGACACGGGTCAGATTCTTTTAGATTATATTGATCGTCAGCAAGACGAATTGGAAAGGCTTTTTGAAGATCTTGGCAAAGGAACAAAAAACATTTCAGGTTTAGTTCGCTATGGCATGCCTCATAGTTGTTTGTTCACACCACACTTTCCGTTATTGTTGAAAGCGCGAGAAGGGTTCGCCAACGTTTCATTAAAGGTAAATTTATGTCCTAATGACGAAGTGGTAAATCAAGTGATTGATCGCCAACTCGATTTTGGTTTTGTCACGAAACCTAGTCACAATCCTGCCATTCATCACGAACTTTTTGCGGTTGAGGAATATGTTTTGGTTGGCAAACGCGGCACTAAAGGACTGAAGGCCACTGCCGACTTCATTCGCGATTTACCTTTTGTTAATTATCCTGGTATGCAAAATCTTTTTGAAATGTGGAAAAACGATCATTTTAAAGGTCATCGCGCTCTTAACTACGAATCTTTAAAAATTGCTGGCGATATCAATAGTCTGCACGGAGCTGTTACCATGATTAGTCACGGAGTGGGATGGTCGGTTGTTCCTACTCACGTTGTCGGCAAAGAGTTAGAAACTGGTACTGTCCAGATTTTTCCAGGTACGGAGAAAAAGAAAACCAAAAGTGAGATTTATATTGTCTCGTTAAATGGGGTCACGCAACCTGCCAGAGTACATACCGTTATTGAAGCTTTTCGGTTGATGAAGAAGCCCTAAACATTATGAACTGTAATGGTAATCACTATTACCAATAATTTCCATAATAACGCTTAATCGCTGTATATTTCCTTTCGAACTTAATGAAAGGAAATTATCAATGAAAACACTGTTTCTAACACTATCACTAATATTTGCCTCCGTAAGTGAGGCGGCGGCGCAAAAAGTTTTAGTCGTGCTCTCAAGCGAAGATAAGATCACTTTAAAAAATGGAATTACCCATCCCACGGGATTTTTTTTGAGTGAACTAATGATCCCAGTGATCGCATTGAAGCAAGCGGGCTATCAACTGATTTTCGCCAACCCAAAAGGAAATACTCCAGTGATGGATAAAGTTTCAGATTCGGCCTTTTGGTTTGGTAATGATGAAACGTATTACCGACGAGTAAGAAGTGCTTACGAAAATTTGGCGGAGATTAAAAAACCACAAAGGTTATCTGATATCCTCAGACAAAATCCAGAGGAGTTCGCAGGGATTTTTTTACCCGGTGGCCATGCCCCGATGGAGGATCTCTTAAAAGACCGCGAACTGGGAAAGCTTCTTCATTACTTTCATAGTGCTGGCAAACCCACAGCGCTCATTTGCCATGCGCCCATTGCACTTCTCTCGACACTTCCCAATCCTGAGAGCTTTGTGAAAAGGCTTGCTGAAGGTGAAACCCAAATACCTTCACCATGGATTTATAGGGGTTATCAGATGACTTCATTTAGTACAGCTGAAGAACAGCAAGAGGAACCGGGTGGTCAAGACAATGCCTTGGGTGGTTTCGTGAGGTTTTACCCTGACGTTGCGTTGAAAGCGGCCGGTGGGCTGGTGACCGTTGCCAGCAAATGGCGAAGTCATGTTGTGCGCGATAGAGAGCTTATCACGGGCCAAAATCCCATGTCAGATACGGCTCTAGCGGCGGCATTTTTACAAGCGTTGCGAGAAGCACGGTAGCCTATGTGACCTACCTTGGGCGCCCAGGGTAGCTCAGCGCAAAGCTTTCCAGATCATGTCGATGGCCATAAAGGTGAGAATCCATTTGAAGATAATTAAAAAAGCTTTATCAGGAATTTTTCCCAGTAAAAAGGTGCCGACATAATTACCGGCAAATGACATGACTGCCATCCCAAAAAAAAGAGGCATGAATTCTCCTAAGCGGAACCCTAGTGAAAAGAAAACCACTACTTTAAAAAAGTGAACGATCATCTGACAAGAGCCTTGATTGACGACCATTTTTTCTTTGTTAAACCCTTCACGCAAAAAAAACGGCGCAATTAGCGGCGCCACGGCACCAATAA
>CAYPZY010000212.1:0-5671 GCA_964415155.1 uncultured Bdellovibrionales bacterium | reverse complement strand
ATTCGCAACATTCGCGGTGAAAACCGCATTAAGCCAGGCGAGAAAGTTACGGCAAAATTGGTTCCATCTGATGGTGAGGTTCAAAAGATTTTGGGTAACAATAAGTCTTCGATTATTACTCTCGGAAAGTTAGGTCAGTGTGATATCGGTGAAGTTGCGAGCATGCAAAAATGTGCAGTGACACCGGTGCGAATAGGACAGGCGCGAGTTGATGTCGTTATTCCGCTAGAAGGTCTTGTCGATTTTGATGAAGAGATAAAACGCATCAAAAAGAATATTGAAAAAATTCAGAAAGATATTCAGATGCTCAACAAAAAATTGGGTAATGAGGAATATGTAAAAAACGCGCCTCAGGACGTTGTTGAGCAGGATCGTCTTTCTATTATTCAGTTGAAGAGCCAATTGGAGAGCTTACAAGAGAGCTTGTCACGGCTGCAGTAAAGAGTAAGATTTTGTGAAAATCGGATCGTGGAATGTTAATGGAATTCGCGCCGTCAGTAAAACGGGGTTCCTTAATTGGCTTGATCAAAGTGATTTGCAAGTTATTGGCCTTCAAGAGACGAAAGCGCAGAAAGAGCAGTTGGAAGAAACCATTCTCTCTCCTAAGGGCTACGCGTCCTTTTGGCATTCGGCCACTGATAAAGGTTATAGTGGCGTTTCTTTTTACTATAAGAAAGAGCCTCTAAACGTTATTGAGGGTATTGGCGATCCTGAAATTGACTGCGAGGGCCGTGTTCTTACGTTCGAATATAAGAATTTTTATTTTGTAAATGCTTATTTTCCTAATAGTGGTCGCGACCACAAACGGCTACCTTTTAAACTTAAGTTTTGTAAAAAAATGTATCAGTTTCTGAATAGGTTAAGAGAAAGAAAGAACGTGGTGATCTGCGGTGACTTCAATATTGCCCACCAAGAGATTGATCTCGCTAATCCAAAATCCAATAAAAAAAATGCAGGATTCCTGCCTGAGGAACGCGCTTGGATGAGTGATTTTTTGCAAGAGAACTACGTCGATGTCTTTAGGTATTTTTCCGCTGACCCCGCTCACTATACGTGGTGGAGTTATCGTCCCGGAGTTCGCCAAAAGAATATTGGCTGGCGTCTAGATTATTTTTGCACCGATAAAGAATTTATTAAAAATATAAAACAGATGAAGCACTTAAATGATGTTTGGGGATCAGATCACTGTCCCATTGTGCTCGAAATGAAAAAATGAAGAAGTTAGTAGAAGGTACTATTAAGCGCCACCCAGACGGTTTCGGTTTTTTAATTCCTGATGAAAAGGAATTGCCTGATGTTTACATCCCTCGGCACTCTATGCAGGGAATCATGACCAACGATAGAGTTGTCGCGAATGTGCAAGAGTCTAAAGAAAAAAAGAATCGCTATTTTGGGGAAATTGTTAAGTTTATTGAACGGCAAACAAAAAGAGTTTACGGCCAGTACGCCAATATGTCGAGCCAATACGGTCTCGTCGTTGACAATGAAGGAAGCTGGGGCAGCGACATCTATATTCTTAAATCGCAAAACATGGGTGCCAATGAAGGACAGATGGTGGCGGTTGAGATTTTTAAAGAGCCCACAAATTCGGGACATCTAGCGGGGAAAGTCATTGAAATCCTGGGTGACATGAAGGATCCCCTAACAGATCTTAAACGAGTCGTGATAAATAATCAGCTTCCGCTGGAATTCGACAAAGAGGTGAGAGCAGAAGCTGCCTACATTCCGACCGAAGTAACGGCGAAAGATCATGTCGGGCGCAAAAATCTCACGCATTTACCATTTGTAACAATCGACGGAATAACTGCCAAAGATTTTGACGATGCCATTTTTGTGAAAACCGCGCCGACAGGATTTCAATTATGGGTCGCCATCGCCGACGTCAGCCACTATGTTAAGCGAGGAACCGCAATTGATGATGAGGCTTATCATCGTGGCACAAGCACTTATTTTCCTAAATATGTGATTCCGATGTTGCCTGAGGCTCTCTCTAACGAGATTTGCTCTCTTAAGCCAAATGTGGAGCGCTTATCGTTGGTATGCGAAATGCATTTTGATTTCAAAGGCGAAACGACCCAATACCAGATTTATGAAGCTGTTATTAAAAGTCAGGCGCGGGTTACCTACGGAGTAGCGCAAGAAATTGTTGACGGAGTTTGCCCTCCTGAAATGAAGCACGTCGAAGAAAACATTTTGCGTTCTGCCGATCTTGCAAAAATTTTGATGGCCAAACGTTTTCGTGAAGGCTCTCTGGATTTAGAAATTCCAGAATCACAAATCATTCTTGATGATCTTGGCAATCCCATTGATATCATCAAGGCAGAACGGGTGTTTTCGCACAGATTAATTGAAGAGATGATGCTTATTGCCAATGTGTGTGTCGCCAAATTTTTGAATGATAAAGGTTCAGAATGTTTGTATCGCATTCACGAACCACCTCTACCAGAAGATATCGAGGTGCTCGAAAAATTTGTTTATAACTTCGGAGAAAAGAAAATCGGTGGTGGCAAACTACAAAAAAGACTTACACGTATTTTGGAAGCCTTTTCAGGTAGAGCAGAGGGCGAAGCTCTGAGCATGTTGATATTGCGCTCAATGAGCCAAGCTAAATACAGTCCTGAAAATTTAGGTCACTTTGGTTTGGCTTTCTCTCATTATGCACACTTCACTTCACCGATTCGTCGCTATCCCGACCTCATCGTGCACCGATTGTTAAAACATTTCGTCGTTAATCAAATCGATTATCCAAACCAAGATTTCGATACTCTGGCAACCGCAGGCACATGGTTAAGTGCGTGCGAGCAAAAATCAGTCAAAGCAGAGCGTCAATTTAAATCGATAAAGGCTGCGCGTTTCATGCAGAATTTTTTGGGTCAGGAATTTGTATCCGTAATTAGTTCAGTGGGTAAAATGGGTGTGTTTGTTCTTTTGCGCCAGTACGACGTTACCGGCCTAATTAAAATGGAAAACTTAGGCACCAAGGGCCTCGAGTACGATGAAGAAAACTTACGCCTTGTATCGCCAAAGACTGGAATAATTTATAAAGTTGGTGATACACTGACTGTTACTGTAAGTCGTGCAGATATCGAAGAAGGCAAAATTGATTTTTTGATCGCAGGGGACAAAAAAGTTGCAGATAGTATCGACAGGCAAAAAGATTGGAAGAACGATAAAAAGCGCCGGCCGTCTAAGGACAATCGTCGGCGTTCTGGCAAAGCACGGGTTTCAAAATCTCGCCGAAAGGGTAAAGCTCGGTAGGTACATTCTCGAGCGGCTCTCCGATGAAGAGTTAGATAAGTACACAATGCCTGAGCGCCTGCGTATGGCGTTTGAACATCTTGGGCCTACCTTTGTGAAGTTAGGACAGCTACTCGCCTCAAGACCGGATTTAATTCCAAAAGAAGTTGTCGAAGAATTTAAAAAGCTGCACAACCAAGTTAAAACTATTTCCTACGAAGATATCGAGCGTGAATTAAAATTAAATTACAATCGTGATCTTTCTGATATTTTTTCAGAGTTTAGTAAAGAACCTCTAGCCGCTGCAAGCATTGCGCAAGTTCACCGCGCGGTTTTACGTGATGGAACCAAGGTCGTTGTCAAAGTTCGCCGCCCGGGAATTGTTGAAACCATCAATGAGGACTTGGCCGTTCTATTTCAGCTCGCGGAGCTTATGGAAAAATACATTCCTGAGGCAAAACCTTACAACCCGCGCGCTATCGTTGAAGAGTTTTTTAAAACGATGGAAATGGAGACCAACTTCATCGTGGAAGCCAATAGCATGCGGCGTTTTTCGCAAAACTTTGCTAACGAGCCCACCGTTCGCATTCCCAAAGTTTTTTGGAAGTACACTGGAGAAAATGCTTTAGTGATGGAAGCGCTAGATGGTATTCCGCTAAGTTACCCATCGGCTCTTAGTCAAGAAGGGGTGGATCTTCACGCCATCGTAAATCGCGGTTTAAAAATCTTTATGAAGATGGTCTTTAGTGATGGCTTCTTTCATGGCGATCTTCATCCTGGAAATTTCTTTATCATGCCGGGAAATAACATCGGTCTTGTTGATTTTGGTGTTGTTGGTCGTCTCAATAAGCGGACGCAAGATGCGATCGCCAGTATGTTGGTGGCGCTTGCTACCGAAGACTACGAGCGTTTAGCCAATGAATATGTCGACCTTGCTCCTTATAGCGAAGGAGTGGATGTTGCGCTCCTTGCCCGAGAAATTCGCGATTTAATTTCGCCGTACTATGGACTTACGATGAAAGAAGTTAATATGGCGAAAGTACTTTTTAACTCTACGTCGATTGCGACCCGCCACAATTTAGTTCTGCCACGCGAACTCATGTTATTTTTTAAATCTTTAGTCGGCATTGAGAGTTTAGGTCGCATGCTGGTGATCGATTTCGATTTTCTATCGTATTCTTTGGAAGTAGCTAAAGAGCTTGTTAAAAATCGTTATGAACCAAAACGCATTGCTAGTGACATCACAACACTTATTCGTGAGTCACAAGGGCTTCTTTATGAAATGCCAAGACAAGTGCGCAACTTTTTTCGCAAAGTGAATAATCCTGATTTTGCTATCAAATTGAATATTCAGGGGATCGAAGAAACCAAGAGGGCAATTGAAACGTCTTCAAACATTTTATTTATCGGTATCATCGTTGGTAGTTTGATTATTAGCGCTACGGTTTTAGTAGCGACTAGTGGTACTGCCTCAGGGCATGAAATGCCATTAATGAGTCTTATCGGCTATGGCCTAGCGCTATTTTTTGGAACAATTGGCTTCTACAACTACATCAAGAAGTGATGTGGCTTAGCTTAGAAGTCTCTGTTTGTTGGTCGCACACATAGGTAGGATAAGTAAGTTTCGCCCAACGCAAATTTAATGTAGCCACCGTTTTCATTAGGTCTTAGTTGGCTTCCACCAGAAGAAAGTGTGGGATCAATAAACAAATCACCAGGCGCTTTTATGGACGTCCAATCAGGTTTAAACCGAAAATGTTGAAAACCCCGCATAGAACCTTCTTCACCAGTTTTACCTGTGCGATAATACAAAAGCTCTTCCGGTGTCTGAAAACCGCCAAGGTTACCCTTGATGTAAAGATAGTCCTTACTCAAGTCAGCAGAAAATCTTTGGCCAATTTGTTTAGTTTGTTTGTCCATATTAAAGCACTGATAATAGTAAATCACTGCCCATGATCGTTGTGCCGATAAGAGTAAAAGAGCCAATGTCGCTAATCTGGTTTTCATGGTTCCCCCGAAAAAATTCTCAAAAATGATAGACGCGAAACTTATTATCGTGCTGTTCGCTTGTCAAATCGCCGTTTTTCGGCAGCATTTTAGTATAATATTTTCGCCCAGATTTTCTTATCTTTGAGATCGCCAGGGTAGGGTGAAAAAAGGAAATTCCGAGATAAAAAGTTTTCAATGCGGAGATTTGTCTTGTTGTACACGTGGCGGTGATTGCTTTTACGACTGACCTTGTTCAGTTTTTCCCACTGCCATCGTGGCAGCGGCTGCTTGCTGGTGCTGGTGACCGTGGTTCCTGAGATATTACTGCTTATGATGCTCCGGCTTTCCCACTGCCAGCGTGGCAGCTCGTTGTCTTCCGACTTGGTTGTAGTACCTTTGGCGATTATGCGCACCACATAGGGCTCTTAGATTTTCAACCGAGTTA
>CAYPZY010000211.1:0-5684 GCA_964415155.1 uncultured Bdellovibrionales bacterium | reverse complement strand
CTTTGACAACTTCCGCTGTACCATCGGGCGAGCTATCATCAACGATAAGAACGTGCGCATCGGGAAGCACCGAAAGCACAGCGGGCACCATATTGGCCACGTTCTCTCTCTCGTTATATGTTGGCATGACTACTAAAATCTTCATTAAGCTCCGACAATACTTCTAAAGAACATTAGACTCAACTAGTGACTGCGTTATTAGTGACCTTTTGTACAGCATCACTCTTGTTTTGTTTAGTCGGGTCAATGACAATTTTTCGATGATGGAGGTTGCGTTTTGGATTCGGCATTAAGGCAAACTCGTCGTTGTCGCTGACGTACTTTAAGTGTTGCGAGACACGGGTCGCAACTTTGTCTGGATCTTTAAGGTAAGTGATAGGATCAAATTTGCAGAAAGGACAAACGATATAAATTCGCCAACGTACTAACAGCGCGATTTCCATCAAGCCCAAAAACAAAGCAAACAAGACAAAAAACCTTGGATCAAACTCTTGCCAAAAAACTAGCATGAAGAAGGCCGCTAAAAAGAAGCATTGGACGAAATGTGCAACCCCGACACTTTTTGATTTGTAAATTCGCCGTTTCGATTTACAAAAAGCACAGTAGCAATCTGTCATTGGGTTAAACGAAAACAATATGTCCCTCTCGACCAAACTCTAGGTTCATCTTCTTACCTTTATTTTCTCAATAAAAATTGCAAAAAGAAAGAAAGACTTTTTTGCAATTTTGCAATTGTTTGTGAATCTGTTAAAATAAGTTATGAACAAAAAATTCTTGTTACTATTGCTCCTTGTTTTCGTAAATCAATTAACTTTTGCGGCAGAAGATACGGACTACGAAGGTGGTTTTGATTCTCTGGTTAAGGAACTCACCCAAAGTCGCAGTACTGTCGATGAAAACTCGAATGTCGACCCATTTGATTTGGTAAAAATCCATTTTGGAATCGGGGTCGTAAATACCTTAATTACTTTTGATACGAACAAAGGTCTGGTCAGTGGTGGCCAACACGGCTTTCAAGCCAGTTTGGGAATAGATTTATTTTCGCCCAACTGGGTGGCCGAGGGCGTTGTGCGCTCTTTCGCAGAAGTGGAAATGGATCAGACTTGGGCGTCACTCCACGAATTCGACCTCAAAATCGCTTACCAATCGACTTCGCGACGGTTTTTTAATCCTTTTTTAGGATTGGGAATGGCCGCTCGCTACTTAGACTTGAAACAAATGGAAAAAACTTCCCCAGCTGCTGCTCCCACAAAGACCCTTACCCAGCACTCAACCCCCTCGTCCGTTATTTTTACGGGGATCAGCTACCCCATTACTGATGGTATGTCTCTAGCTGCTGAAATCTCCTATCGAAAACCAATAATTGATGAAACTATCGAAAGATCCGCGGCAGATTTTACCATAAGATTTAACACTCATTTCTAGGAATTCTGATGAACGCGCACACTCTCGCTGAGTTGCAAACTTTTAGCCGCTATGTTCTTGATCTCATCGTTAATCCCATTCCTACATCTCGCCGCCTGCCTAACATCAGCTGGCTGTCTCTAGTCATCGCCCAGATAAGCTTAGCACTGGCTGCTAGTTTTCTTTCAGGAATCATTGCTTGGAGTATTTTACAAACCATCGCGACAGCTTTTATACTTCCGCTCTCAACCTTATTTGTTAGCTACCTCATCAGTTGTATTTTACTTTTATATTTCCGTTTGTTTCTAGGACAAACGCACGAGCTTTTTAAATTTTACAAAATCAGCGCCGTAAGTTTAATTCCCTATTTGTTATCGTACCCCTTCACGCCACTGCTACCACCGATCATTTTGATTGGCTGCGCCTTCGCTGGAATAATTATGGTGGTTTCTTTGGTCGAGAACTTTCCGATCGATAAAACGAAAGCAATGCAAATCGTCGGCACCGTCATCGCCATCTTTTTTCTATTCTGGACATTGAATCAGATTTTATCTCATGAGGCGCCACATCAGTTGCCACCACCTCGCTCTGAAAGTAACAATTAGGCTGTCTCTTTGGAGTTTTGAGTGAGATCGTTTAGCCACCGTCTGAGATGAGAAGTGTCTTTAGAAGGATGTAATTCTAGTCTTCTACGATCATCAGGATCTTGATCTTCCACGACCGAACAAACAAACTCTAATTTTTGCGAGACATCAGCACGCGAGATCAGCATTGTGCAATAGCCAGCCATCCACTCAGGCACAGAGTCTTTGATCTGCACACCCGAAACCGAGACATCAACACTTTGACTATGAAATTTTCGCCCCTGACAAATTATCTCCACCTCGAAAACTGCCGCAATTCGCGAAGTTTTTCTTTCAACATGAACCTCTCGCTTCGGTCTCTCCAAATGCGGCGTAATGACTTTTTCTATAGGCATTTCTTCGAAAGGCATTGATGACGATGGCGTCACAGTGAACTGAACGGCTGCCGGTAGAGGAGGAGATTCCACCATGCGTACTGTGGCGCTGCTACTTGTGATGAGTTCCGTCGTCGTATTTAGCTTGCGCCAATCCTTCCAACCTTCCTTCCACGCGTACCACTGAGCCCGCTCTTCAGGTAAAAGAACTCGCGCAATGGCGCGCGCTTCTTGAAAGCTCAAACCGTTAAAGAAAGTATCCCTTGCGCGACTGTAAAGACACCACAAGGAACCGGCACTCTTGTTCATCACCGCTCCGCTACAAACAGGATTTTGCTAAATAACCTTTTGGTAAGCTGGGAGTACCAACTACGTGCCAGCTGGCCCCTTCCTTACCTTGATACATCACTTTTTCACCACGCTTCATAATTGAAAACACTTCGGCTCGAGCCGACGGACCAAGACGCAAGTTACAGTCTTGCAGCAAATATTTCGCTCCGGGCAATGAAGTTTCCCGCGCCGAGGTAGAGGCCGAGGCACGCGAAATGGACCCTTTAGGAAGAGGTTTTTTTGTTTTCACATTTTTTATTTGTTTCTCAATGCGGGCTAATTCTTCTTGCTTGTGCTTGTTCTTCTTTTCGTTTTGGCGGGCTAGTTGTTCCGCCATCTTTTGATCAAACCTGGCCTGTTCCAGAGCTTTTTTTGCTTCCGCTAGCTGACCCTTAACTGTTTGCTCTTCCAGCTTTGCCTTTTCTATACGTTGCCTTGCTAGTTCTTCCCGTTTTTGCGCCGCTTTCTTTTCTATCTCTGCCTTACCTTTTTCAATCCGAGACTTTTTAACTTCTCTCGCCACTCGTTCAATTTCATTTTTGGCCTCTTGTTCGGCTTTTTTTGCGCGTATTCTTGCTTGTTGCGCGAGTTGCTGTTCGGCGTTGGCTCTCTGTTTTTCCTGAACCTGCATTCTCTTAATCTCTTTTTTCTCAGCAATTGCCGCATCAGAATTGGCGATCGCCTCTTCAGATTCGATGTCTTCTTCCGTAAAATCTTCCGCTAAAACCTTGGGTGCCGAGGAATTCAAAATCAAAAAAGCGAGTAAAATTAGCCGACCAAAAATTCTTTCCATGCTTTACCTCTCGGTTGTCTCTATCACCTATCGGCAAACCTTTGATTTTACTTAAAAATTCTTGAAACTGTCGAAACTATAGATGGGCCATTTTTTGTTTTCGTGAGACAATTTTTGTAAGGTTAAAAAAAAGTTGTTTTAGCTATTAATTTCAATATCTTAACAAATAATACTAAAGTTGAGTAGGTAAAAGCTATCAGACACTAAACGCCATCGCTGCCACCAAAATGAAATAGTTTTACGCTATGTGTAATATATTCCATCCTACACTTTGGTCTTTGGCACCTCACTTGCTCTTAAGAAGAGTATCCCCCTTTTCTGGCGACCTGGTTCTCCCTCCCCCATATTCCAGGTCGCTTTTTTTTTGCCCTACAACTGGTCTTGTTGCTACGAGAGTGTCACCGATAAAATTAAACATGGCCGCAAGATTTTCTCTTTTTAGTCTTCTACTTTTTTCACTGACGGCAGAAAGTGCTCCCTTTAAAATAGTTCTCGATGCGGGCCATGGCGGTCGCGACAGCGGCGCCGTTCACCAAGCCATCAAAGAGTCAGAAATTTCCCTGGCCGTATGTAAAGAACTTGAAACCCTCATTAAGGAATCTGCTGGCTACTCGGTAGTCCTCACCCGTAAAAATGATTCCTACAAAAATCTGGCCGCTCGTGCTCTCGATGCAAACCGCTTCCGCGGAGATCTCTTTTTAAGTGTTCATTTGAACGCGTCTCGTGACCAACGCGCTCGCGGTGCCGAATTTTATTTTCAAAATCAACTTCCCGTCGAAGAAGAGTCCATTTTTCTGGCGGCAAAAGAAAATGAGAAAGATAGCACTGAAGCCCTACAAGAGCTAAAACTCTTCGAACTTCCTTCCTCTTACGAACATCGCGTTCCCAATCACGACACGCTCAGTATTCTGGAAGATTTATCGCGACAACACCGCCTTAGTCTCAGCCGTCTTCTCGCTGAAAATTTAGTGGCGAGCTGGGACCATAAGGGCCGCTCACAGTATCGCACACTCAGACAAGCGCCATTTTATTTATTTTCCAATCTGAAAATGCCAGCGGTTCTAGTGGAACTTGGCTTCATCACCAATCAAAACGAATCTAAGGATCTGATCAACGGCCAATATCATAAGACCATCGCTCAAAATCTATTCAAGGGAATAAAAACCTACAAAGAATTGATAGACAAATACCGGGAGAAGGGCCTAGATTAATCGGCATGCGAAAAGACGGCCGATCTCCTGTCCAAATGCGAAAAATCACTATGACTCCAAACTTCACGGCTTATGCTGAAGGAAGCGTTTTAGTCGAATACGGAAATACCAAAGTCATCTGCACGGCTAGCGTTGAAGAAGGCCTGCCAAAATGGATGCAAGGCGCTGGGCAAGGTTGGGTAACAGCCGAATACAGCATGCTTCCGCGTGCCACACACACTCGAAGTCAGCGTGATAAAGTTGCTAAAGGTGGTCGTACGCAAGAAATTTCACGGCTCATAGGGCGAAGTTTGCGAGCGGCAGTGGATTTAAAGGCTTTAGGTGATCGCCAAATTATGATTGACTGCGATGTCATCCAGGCCGATGGAGGAACTCGTACAGCAGCAATCAGCGGCGGCTTTGTCGCCCTGGGTTTAGCACTTCGTCGATTGCAACGCTCCTTGGACCTATCACTTAATCCTTTAAAACATTATGTGGCAGCGGTTAGCGTTGGTTTAAAAAATGACGAAATCCTTTTAGACCTTTGCTACGAAGAAGATGCGCAAATTCACATCGATATGAATTTTGTTCTCAATTCGCAAAACCGAATTATTGAAGTTCAAGGTACTGCCGAAGCTGGATCCTTTAGCCAAGAACAACTTAATGAAATGCTCACTCTGGCGCAAAAAGGTTGCAGCGAGATTTTCCAAGTTCAAGCGGGAATTTTAAAAGACTATCTGACATTGTAGGTTTTCATGAAATTGTGGTTGGCGACTTCGAATCCCGGTAAAATTCGTGAGATAACTCACTTACTCAAAGATCCCTCATTGGAAATTCATTCTGCTGGTGAGCTGAGCTTTTATTCTTCGCCGCCTGAAAATGGAAAGACTTTTGAGGAAAATGCTAAGATTAAAGCTAAATCACTGGCAGCGGTACTCCCCAACGATTGGATTCTAGCCGAAGACTCAGGACTTGAAGTCGAAAGCATGGGAAACCTCCCCGGCGTTCA
>CAYPZY010000210.1:0-5692 GCA_964415155.1 uncultured Bdellovibrionales bacterium | reverse complement strand
TACGCTACCCCAATGACAAAGCTGGTCCTTCATCAACATTTAGGTAGCCCAGTTTTTAAAAGTTAAGAATATACGCGAACATCAACGGCGCCACGATCGAAGCGTCTGACTCCACGATAAACTTGGGTGTATCTTTCGAGAGTTTGCCCCAAGTAATTTTTTCGTTGGGAACGGCGCCAGAGTAGGAACCGTAGCTGGTGGTCGAGTCGCTGATTTGACAGAAGTAGCCCCAACGAGGAACTGATTTACCGAGGTCTTGTTCTAACATGGGGACGACACAGATCGGGAAGTCGCCCGCGATACCACCACCGATTTGGAAAAATCCGATACCGGGGTTGGAGCAATTAGCCTGGTACCATTTGGCAAGTTCTAACATGTAGTCGATACCAGTTTTAACAGCGGTACGCTCAACTTCCTTCTCCAGTACGCGAGCGGCAAAGATGTTACCTGTGGTGGAGTCTTCCCAACCGGGAACAAACATTGGTAGATTTTTTTGAGCAGCGGCGACCATCCAAGAATTTTTGGGATCGATTTGGTAATCTTTAACCATAACTTCGTTTTTAATCAGCTGGTAAAGATATTCGTGGGGGAAGCAGCCGGTTTTATTTTTGGAAGAGTCTTGCCATAATTTCATGATGTGCTTTTCAATTCGGCGAATGGCTTCTTCTTCGGGAATGCAAGTGTCAGTCACGCGGTTTAGGTGACGCTCTAAAAGTTTTTCTTCATCATCTGCAGTTAAATCGCGATAGTTGGGAATGCGCTCGTAATGATTGTGAGCGACTAAGTTGTAAATATCTTCTTCGAGATTGGCGCCCGTACAGCAAATGGCGTGGACTTTATCTTGGCGGATCATTTCTGCAAGAGATAGACCCAACTCACCTGAACTCATTGCACCAGCGAGAGTGACCATCATTTTACCGCCACCATCGAGGTGATCTTTATACGCTTGAGCCGCATCCTTTAAGGTTGCGGAATTAAAATGACGAAAGTGATGATCGATAAACTGAGAAATAGGTCCCTTCATATAGCCTCCATAGTCCTGAATCGTTTTTCTACAGGCGGGCTCAGTTGTCAACTAGCGAAGGTCGATAAATAAAAAATGGGAGTCTTGAACGGCAGAAACGGCAAGAGGACCGACGTCACTAATGGCAGCACCGTCTCCGCTAGCCAATAATGTATTTACAATGCGAATTTCACCTTTAATGACTTGAATCCATGCCCTGCGATCCTGAGCGAAAGGCAAAACAACTTCGTCGTTCTTTTCGAGAACCGAGGAATAAAACTTAACATCTTGATTAATTCCCAAAGACTGTTGCTCACGTCCCGGTGACACCAATAAACGCAGCGTCGCGTCCTGACCAAATGATTCCAAAGCCCTTTGTTCATAAGAAGGCTTAAGGCCTTTAGTGGCGGGTGAAATCCAAATTTGCAAAAGCTCGGTTTCTTTATCAGCGAGGGCATTGTATTCGCTATGTGTAACACCAGAGCCAGCTGACATTCTTTGAATCTCTCCAGCGGTAATTTGCGCTTTGTTGCCCATGCTATCTTTATGCTCAAGGTTGCCGCGAATAATATAAGTGACGATTTCCATATCTTTGTGGGAGTGTGGAGCAAAACCGCCATTTGGGGAAACAATATCCTGATTCAAAACCAATAAATCGCTGAAACCGGTGAATTTAGGGTCGTAGTAGTTAGCGAAAGAAAAGGAGTACCGCGCAAATAGCCAATCGATTTTTAGTTTACCTCGGTCTTCAGATTTTCTAACATCAATTTTCATAAAATTTAGTCCAATTCTTTGTCGGCATCGTGGTGATAACGAGCATACTCTTCGTTAAACACAAGCTTTCCCGGTTCACTTACTTTATCGACAAAAAGGGTTGCATCAAGATGATCGAACTCATGTTGAAAGACAGTCGCTAAGAAACCCTCGGCAACCATTTCATGTTTTTTTCCTTTGCGGTCAAGAAACTCGACTTTGATTTTCTGTGGTCTTTCAACATAACCACGAAGACCAGGAACAGAAAGACAACCTTCCCAGAAACCGCTGGTCTCTTCATCCAAAACGGTAATTTTAGGATTTATACAAACCAACAATGACTGTTTGCCGGCATCCTTATAGCGTTCACTTCCTAAATCAAATTCAATAATACATAAACGGACAGATTCGTGGACTTGAGGAGCCGCAAGTCCAACACCGTCATATTCATGCATGGTTTCAATCATGTCCTCGATCAGTCTTTGAATTCGTTCTGACTTGATCTCATCGGCTTTTAATTCGCGGGCTTTTTTTCTTAAAACTGGGTGCCCCATTCTTGCTACTTTTAAAATAGACATAATTTCCTCAAATATTGCTGTTTTTATAGCACATCTTTAACGACAAATGAAATTTTTAAAAGGCTTCGGGAGTGGAGTTTTGCCAAGCAAACGAGTAGCTTTTGGGGACTTGCCCATTTAAAAGTGAGCTTGGCTCTAAATAATCGTAGGCTTCACCGTAATGGCGCACTACCGAAAAGCTTTCGCGACGGTGGATATGCCAGGGACGCAAATCCTTTGGGTGGGAAAGACCCGCAGCGGCCAAGACCTCCAAGAAACTCTCGATCGTTCCATGATGGTAGTTGAAGACTCGAATAGCTTTGTCGGTGGGGTCTAAACCGTGCATTAAATTTTTATCTTGTGTCGCCACACCAGTGGGACAGTGGTTGGAATTGCAACGTAAAGCTTGGATACATCCTAAGGCGAACATCATTCCACGAGCCGAATTACATAAATCAGCTCCAAGTGCGATCTTGGATAAAATGTTAAAGCCCGTTATCACTTTGCCGCTGACAATAATTTTGATTTTATTACGAATGCCGGTACCGACCAGAGCGTTGTGAACGAATATGAGTCCGTCGTTTAAGGGTGTCCCTACTGAGTTTGAAAATTCTAGGGGAGCAGCTCCCGTTCCTCCTTCACCACCATCCACAGTGATAAAGTCGACAAAAATTCCTGTCTTTAACATTGCCTTAATGACAGAAAAAAGCTCGCGGCGTTTACCGACACACAATTTAAATCCGACGGGTTTGCCACCTGAAAGCTCGCGCAACTTTCCTAGAAACTGAACCATCTCAATGGGGCTGTTAAACGCCGTATGATAAGGAGGCGAAAATACGGTTTTACCAACTTCTACACCGCGAATGTCGGCGACTTCTTGACTCACCTTTGCCGCCGGGAGAATTCCACCGTGACCAGGTTTTGCCCCTTGAGACATCTTAAGTTCGATCATTTTGACATTCGGGTGAGTGGCACGTTCGCGAAACATTTCAGGATTAAATTTTCCGTCTTTAGTACGACAGCCAAAATAGCCCGTTCCAATTTGCCAAACAACATCGCCGCCGCCTTCAAGATGATATGGAGATAAACCCCCCTCACCGGTGTTGTGATAAAAATTTCCCATGCGGGCGCCGCGGTTAAGAGCAAGGACTGCGTTCTTGCTAAGAGCACCATAACTCATGGCTGAAATATTAAAGAGAGATGCTGAATACGGTTTGCTGCAATCACTACCACCGATTGTAACTCGCGGTTCCTTCTCCAACATTGGCTTTGGTACCATTGAATGATTGATCCATTCATATCCTGGCGCATACATTTCCCACTGTGAACCAAAAGGTAGAGTGTCTAAATCTTTTTTTGCCCGTTGGTAAATGACCGACCTTTGCGCTCTACTAAATGGTTTTCCGTCTTCATAGGTCTCAATAAAATATTGTTGAATCTCTGGACGAATCATTTCCAACCAATAACGGAAATGACCCATGACGGGAAAATTTCGTAAAATGGTGTGCTTTCTTTGGGTCGCATCACGCACACCCATAAAAAATATTGGAATCAAAACAACATAGCTAAAAAGGACGGGAGGCCAAACAAGTCCAGTAATTGCCACAGCCGCCAAAATACCAAGCGAGTAAAGCCAAAACTCTTTTCTCATGGTTTAAGAATAAACTATACAAATAGCAACGTGTAGATGAGACCTTAACTTTAAGGTCTAGGACCAGACTTAAGAGTGGAAGCCAAGACCGATAAGAAAGATTTCTTTGCTTTCCTGCCTCGTACCTTTCGGTTTCAAGGCCGTGACAGTCTTAAAATTCTTCCGCATGGAGTTGCGCAAGGTCTCAAAGTCATTACTATGAAAGAGCTTACAGACAAAACAACCACCAGCCTTTAAGTTGTTAACTGCAACGTACAACGCCATTTCACACAATGCCGCCGAGCGGGCCTGGTCAGCCGATTTAATTCCTGTCGTTTTAGGAGCCATGTCAGACATAACAATGTCGACAGGAACTGCGACATTGTTCTCTTTAAGTATCTGACTGAAATCAACAGTCTCAATATCGCCGGTAATAAATATCGCGTTATTCAAAGAAAGATCCATCGGTGTAAGGTCGATTCCCAGAATCTTGCCGCTCGGACCGATTTTCTTGGAAGCATATTGTGACCATGAGCCCGGGGAGGCCCCTAGATCAATAATGGTCTGGCCATTTTTAAAAATTCTGTATTTTTCGTCGATTTCTTGAAGTTTATAAACCGAGCGAGCTAAATAATTTTCGCTTTTAGCTTTTTTGAAATAAAAATCGTTTTTGTTGTAACCCACGGAAGGTTTATATCAGAAAGCGCAAAAATTTAAAGCAATTCTTTATTGATCTTTTCGCGTAGATTGATGGCGCTTTTTTGAATGGCGCTCTTAAACATCGTCTCGACTTCCTCATTAAACGTTATCTGCTTACCAAGGAGAGGACTACTTATATCGGAGGAAAATCTTTCACCATTTCCACGCGAAACATCTGGCGTGGTCACAACCGTGCCCCCACTTTTAGTGATGATTTGAATCGAAGTGGCAACCGATGCAAAAGATCCACTCGCACCTAGGTTGTTGGCAGACGCATGATCGGGGGAATAAGCAAAATCAAGCGTGACCAATGCGACCGCGTCGATATTAAGATCGTTGGCCATTTTGGTAATTTCTTTAACCAGCTCACTGCGAGAATTGCTAATCGGCCACATCCCTTGCGGTGTAAACCACTTTTTTGTCGCAGCCTCAGTAGCAATCGAGCGCGTTGGTTGAAATTGAATCGAGCGACCAAAAACTTTGTATTGAGCAGAATTTATTACCTTAATGGATGGCACAATTTGCCAACCTTTAATCTTACTTAATTCTTCTTCAAAAGTATTTAGGCTAAAATCCACCAAACGATACCCGCTTGTCTCTGGCAAATACGACGGTTCCGCCGGTAAATTGGTTTTTGAAATATAAGGAATTGAAAAGAAACTATTGCCGCCGGAGGCCTCACGAATATTGTAAACGCCTTGATTTGATTGAAGACTAATAATAGCTACCCTTTTTACGTTAAAAACCTCGGGCTTTTTAACAATTCCTGAACAGCCACAGACTAAAAAGACAAAAACAAGATAGTTAAGCACTTTCATGCTTAGAGATTCCTTTCTCATGCATTGATAGTTTTATTATCCAATAGGAGCTTTGATTGATAAATTTATCAATGAAAAACCGTACTTTGGTGCCAAATTTAGGCACCTGTTTAAGTAAAATTTTTAAGAGCTTCGCCGCCTATTCGAACTTTAGTCGTGATGTGCTATAAGATAAGTATGAAATCTATTTTTTTCGCCCTTATCTATGCCAACTCAATGCCAGTCTTCTATT
>CAYPZY010000209.1:0-5725 GCA_964415155.1 uncultured Bdellovibrionales bacterium | reverse complement strand
TACCTGTCGATGAAATCGCCATCGCCGAATTAGAAAATAGCAAAAACACAGGTAAACCAAGTGCCAAGGTAAAAACTGATTTTCTCATTATAAGCTCCTTGCATGAACTCTAAAAAGCAAGGAACAGACCGTTTTTATTTTCATTAGAACAGGTAAACGAGCTAAAATGGTGTCAACGAAATTTACAGTGTCCTCGATTTGTCACTGTAGACAAGTTATCGCCTGCCCTACTATTTTCCAACAACAAATTCTTTAGGTACATGATCAAAATTAGATTGTCCGATCGAATGAGCGCTAAGGGGCGTCGTCATCTTCAAATCAGGCAGATAGATACCATACACCTTTGTTTTCATTTCTCCAGGAACAATATCGGTATCACTCGTAACCTTTACAGTTAACTTATCATTCATTTCTAACAAAATCGTCTTTCTAAAGGCTGTACCAATTTCTTTAGCTCCCTTAAAAGGATATAGGCTTATTAAAAAAGTTCCCCTATGTGATTTCAGGCCCGCAAAAACTCCTCCGAACCTTACATTGTCGGCCCACAAGTATCCCTGATTATCAGTCACCTGAAAATTATTACGATCTCCTCCGATAGGGATCTTTTCAATATTTTCTACCTCGCGAGAGCTGTCAATTTGGGGAGTGATCCTTACAACAACTTGGTATTGCTCACTGGTTTCAGCGACCCAACTCATCGGCGCAAAGTTTTGCAATACAAAATTTTTCTCGCGGAGTACCTTTTCAGAGGAATCAACCTGCTTAACACTAAAACTAATTGAATTATCGTTTTTAACCTCAGCATCGAAATTTAAGATCACCGGTTTAATCTCATTTGCTTTCACCGACCATTTACTCTGGATCTTTTCTGACTTGGGTCCCAATTTCCAAATTCGCTCCTCTGGCAAAACTCCCACAAGTCGTTTTCCGCTAGAATCAAGAATAAAAACTTCGCCCTTTATACTTAGTCGATTGCGAAAAGAAGCATTACTTATTTTTGAAATATCGCCAAATTCGGATGAAGAATCAGCCTTAGCCATCATTGCCGTAAGAAGTACGGCGAAAACGATTTTATACATATATACCTCCAAATATTTACTCACTCTTGGTGTAAATCATTTCAATAGTTGCAACACTTTCCGCTTTTTTTGTTGAATCCTGTTTCATATTTTCTTTTTCCACACCTAAGACAAATCCCAAAAGGCAAGCGGCTCCAAGCTGTAAAACTCGGGATATGATTTGCGCCTTAGCGGTCTTTGTCGAAATAGGAATAAGCTTTCTCCACCGACTCATTTGAATATCATTGGGGTTTAAGCGCATTAAAGGTTTTAAAAGATCATCTAATTCTTGATCGCGATCACTCATTTTCCAACTCCTTTTGATTCGAGAATCCCATCTTAATTTGTTCTTTCGCCCGATGAATATGACTCTTAACAGTACCTATTGGCATATTGGCTAACAAAGCGATGTCTTCCATTTTCAACTCTTTATCCAAATAAAGCTGCAAGATATATTGTTGAGTGTCTGGCAATTTCGCAATTGCTTGGCGCAAAATATCTATTTGTCGTCTATCATCAATCTCACGCTCATAGGTTGGCAATAGTACTGCTTCAGCATGCTCGGTCTCGCTAAGGTAAGTGCGCATTTTTAAATGCTCTAACCGCACGAAGTTTGCTACTCCATAAGAATACATGCGAATGTTTCCCAGCCCGATATCAAACTTTCCGTCTTTGACTTTCTGAATTAAGCGGAAAAACGTTTCCTGAACACAGTCATCAGCGACGGCAGGAGCAAAGGAAGCACAAAAAAAGCGGTAGAGCGCTGGACCAAGTTCATTAAAAGTCAAATTCCAATCGAAGTCCTTCATACAGATATCTTGTCAGTGGATGGCAAATGGTTGCAAGAAAAAGTAAATTTAATAAAGGAGAGTAATCTTAGTACTTTGGCTTATTTTGCCCGCGCTTTCACGGGAATTTAGGGGGCGTCTGGGAATTGGGCCCTGAACGTTTGGATGTCCCTAATAACATTTGCATAGGGTATCCAATTCGGATTGATAATAGTCGGTTTTATCAACCCAATGTGAGTAATAAATAGCTCGGGTAAGGATTCGGGTGGAAAAGGAATAACCTCCGCCACATTTTGTCCTCTCCTCATATCACTTGGAATCATGAAAAGTGGAATCTGGTATTTTAAAAGCGTACCGTTTACCAGCTGGCCTCCAGCGTTTTGCGTTCCGAAAAAGTGGGCCATATGCACGCGTTGACTAGCAAAGGTCTGTCCTGCATAGTCTTTTGATAATAGGCTTGGATCATATTTCTTAGGTGAGATATTTAAACCACGATAAAAAATTATCGGTCTTAGCTCCGTAATTTCTAGAGTAGCTATTTTTTTTAGAAGCTCAGCATGCTCCCCGATGATCCTCTCAATAATTAAGTCGTCGTAACCAGCGTCATGCAGCTTTCTTGTTATTTCTGTAATCGAGATTTCACCACTTACAAACAGGTCACTGCATATCGCAGAACCAAAAGACATTGGAGCAAAAACTGTCAACATGACAAATGTATATACGATGACTGCTAGTCTGAAATGGTTAAATTGTGCCCGAGGATACATGGTAACCGCTTTTGCAAATACGGCACCAATGAGACTCAAAAACATTAGAGAACTGGCCTTGGCCTGACTTAGTCAAAAGGGGAAAAACATTTTTTTCCACATAGGTAATTTGGAGTCAAAACCAAGTTCTTTCACACTCACTTGTGGCTGATACCAAGTTCCGTGCAAACGATCCCAAAAATTAAAAACGTTTCCAAAGTTAGTGTGTGATTCGAAGGTACTGTGGTGAAAGAAGTGATCTTCTGGCTGAACTAAAAATAGATCCAAGATATTTCTCAAAATAGACTTTCTTGGCAAGTTAAATTCGGTGTGGGTCCAAAAGGCGATAAACAAGCCAAAACTCGAAACCATAAGAAAAATTCGAGGATCATCTAAAAGAAAAACAACTAGCGGTGTAAGCCAAAAATAAGTCTTAACTAATGGCGACCACAGAGTGCCGCGAGAGGTAGAAAATACATCTAACATTTTAGGTTCATGATGAACGACGTGAAGCCGCCAATAGAGAGTTTTTGCATGAAAAGCTCTATGATTCCAATACCACGCGTAGTCAGTGATACAAAATAAGACGACAGATACCCAAAAGCTTCCGTGAATCACCCCTTTTAAACTGGGAAAAGAGAGTTCGTAGAGGCGTGTAACAAATAGGACTCCGAGAAAAGGTAAACCGAAAAACTGAATCGCCAAATTTGCGATATCTAGTATCCATTCTTCAGGAGATCTCTGATTCCTACTAAATCTGAAATCCATTTGTCTAAAATCGCTCGACTTTAAAAACGTTGCAAAAAATAGCGCTAAGACTGACAAATCGATAAAATCCAATCTCTTTACCCCTCTGTTGTATTTTTCTCGAACAAAATCTATTAGCTTAAGCAACTGTTTTCAAATTGAATTCGACTTGCTGTTCTTTAAACTGTTGATTTTCGATTCAGCACTTTTTAAAGACCTCGAATAGTTTTGACATTTCCAATTGGAATGCTATTACCCTTCCATGGCCGACATGGATGCATTTTACCGCGATCATTTGGGGAAAGAGCTAGCCCGCAGAAAAGAAAAGAATACTCGATATTCTTTGCGCGCATTTGCAAAGAATCTCAAGATCGACAATGGACAGCTTTCTAAAATTTTATCTGGAAAAGCCTTACTTTCGGTTGATCTTGCCGATAAATTAGCGAAGAGGCTAAAAATAATTGGCGAAGATCGTGTGAGCTTTTTAAAGTCGGCTGCTGAAGAGCAAAAATGTCATCTGCTCTATCTCATCGATCCCTCTCTTACAGATTGTAAAAATACGACTACTAAGTAAAGTGGGAGTCTTTCGTTTAATTAAGTAACTTGAGTTTTTACTGCCACCGTGGAAGCGACGTACTATCGATTTGGTAAGTTATAAAATATCGAGAAGTACGTCTACTTTTTTGCTTCTTCTTTCACAAGATCTTCAATAGTTGGACCACTACGCAGGTAAACAGCTTTAGATTTACCACTACCATTCAAGGTTACCCAAAGAAGGCGGGTATCCTGAGTCTTGGCTTCGCCGGAATCATCTGATTTATCCGTCACAGTAGCGAGATAAATAAAAGGGTTCGCTAAACGATAAAGTTGGACTATTTTCCCGTCGGCTTTTAATTTTTTAATTGTCGACATACCTACTTCAGTCGCGTCGAAAGAACTTTTATCGTCGTTCTGAAATATTCCTTTTTCGAAATCATCTGCTAGAACGGGTTTATCGGTTACAAAAGAATATGCCACCCCTGGCTGTATGGGTTTGCAGTCTGACTGATGCCAATAATAAACTATTTGCTCTGATGACTTCTGGGCCACGTAAAACGAACCGCGCCCCATTGCGCACTTAGCACGGTATACCTCACCAATTTTTAAATTCATCCCTTGATCAGCACTTGCAATCGATCCAATGAAAAAGGCCGCTAAAAGTGTAATTTTCATTTGCAACTCCTAAAAAGGCCGAGGGAGTACAATTTGCGTACCAATTTCATTTGAATTGGATTCGATTTAGAGCTCAATGGATCTCAAAAAGGTGAC
The DNA here is from genome assembly GCA_964415155.1 of uncultured Bdellovibrionales bacterium. GTDB lineage: Bacteria > Bdellovibrionota > Bdellovibrionia > Bdellovibrionales > SG-bin7 > CAYPZY01. The sequence goes on along the minus strand of CAYPZY010000209.1, from coordinate 1,078 downwards.
AAAAATTATTTTGAATGGCGAAAATTAGCTTTGTAGGACGCACTAACTAATTCCATTTTACCCGAGGTTTTCCTGTGGACTTATAAAGATTATTGGTATTCGCGTGAATTGAAAAATAATAAAGCGATTCAATGGAACTAAAAGCAACCGATTCGTTGTTTTGCCGCGACTAGGTTATCGATAAATACGGATTGTGCCGGGTGAGTTGCTGTATCACAGATTCCGTCGGAGTTCGCATCAGCGCAAAACCAATTTCCGAAATATCCCCAATCGCGAAAGACACCATCCACATTCAGGTTTCTAGCGTCAAATACTTTCGCGTTATCTACCCAGAGTTCTATCACTGCATCTCTGGCCCCGGCCGTAGACGACGTTTTTAAATGGGATTCGATGCAATACCACTGGTTAACGTTTGGCTGAAATGTTGAAGGTGAAATGGAGCTTTCATTTAAAGACAAGAATCGATTACTATCGAATGTAAATAGCACTTGGCTTGGATTGTTGGGCCTAAAAGTCATGAGCCCCGTAGCCGTATTCGAGAACTGAAAATTTGCTGACCATTTTATGTAGAATCTTGTATATAATTCAGGTGTCGCTGCAAAACCAAACCCGATATTTCCGGACCCACCACTATTTGCTGCCATTGGCATCTCCAATGATCTAACACCATCAAACGCAACTGGAGAAATCAAGGAAACCTGCCCGGGTTGCATTTGCCAACCCAAGTTAGCAAATTTCGCACGGAGCAAATCAACCCCACTCACTCGGTCTTCCATATTGTCGCAAGACAGAACACCCGGATGCGCACACAAAGCTTCTTGACCGTCTGTTACAAATGAATTTATCGGGTATAACTTAGTGAGGCCAACTCCCATTTCTTCTATTGGAGCGATGTCAGCTACCCGACAAGTCACATCTTGATCGTATTTGATATCATCGACTAACATTGTTGCGTGTCCAAGTGAGAACTGGTCCGAAGCCGCTGATTTTTGCACCTGAAGACTAATGCTCTGAGAAGTAAAGACAAGGGAATTGCCCGTTTGACTGCGGTTCACTTGAATCGGAGCTGTAACGCGGC
>CAYPZY010000208.1:0-5733 GCA_964415155.1 uncultured Bdellovibrionales bacterium | reverse complement strand
CAATGATGGCAAGCTCCAACGATTTTTGTTCGTTTTGTTCCTTGGTAACAATTGGAACTTCTTTTAATCCCGCCATCTGAGCGGCTCGCCAACGGCGCTCGCCAGCTACAATTTGAAACCTTCCATCAGCAGCAGGCATAACAACGATAGGCTGAATAATGCCATGAGTACGAATAGAGCTCGCCAACTCCTGCAGTTTTTCTTTTTGAAACTCTTTGCGCGGCTGATGTGGATTTGCAAATAAATGATCTACTTTCGCAATGTTAGGATTTGCCACTGGAGTTGCGGCAGGCGCTTGTGGTGGTGGTGTAGTAGGAGTTTTCACCACATCAATATCACCAAGGAGACTGCTAAGGCCTCGGCCAAGGCGGGCTTTTTTATCGGTACTAACGTTTTCAAGATTAGACATGCGCTTCTCCTAAATGAGTTGATGATGGTGGAGTAGGGCGAGGTGTTGTCGCCGCATTCTTAATTAAAATTTCGTCGGCCAACTCGAGGTACTTCTGGGCGCCGACTGACTTAGGATCATACTGAATAATAGACATCCCGTGACTGGGCGCTTCGCTAAGTCTGACATTTCGAGGAATGATTGCAGCAAAAACTTTATCACCAAAGTGTGACTGAATTTCTGTGACAACCTGATGACTCAAATTATTTCGCTTATCAAACATCGTAAGAACAATTCCTTCAATAGTAAGATTCGCGTTTGGACCTTTTTTAATTAAACCCGCTGTATTTAATAATTGGCTTAGCCCTTCGAGCGCATAGTATTCACATTGCAGAGGAACTAGAAACGAATCTGCGGCAGTTAAAGAATTTAGCGTCAACAAGCCCAAAGACGGTGGGCAATCTATCATTATATAGTCAAAGTGGTTACGAACAGAGTCGAGGGCAGACTTAAGTCTATATTCTCTTTGCGGAACATCTACTAATTCAATTTCTGCACCGACTAAATCGGGGGTAGCAGGCGCCAACATCAAACCTGGAATCGGCGTGGTTTTTAAAACCTGTTCTAGGGTGAACTCGCGAATCAATACATGATAGATATTTTTATCAACAACTTCATGACGCTTTATGCCAAACCCACTTGACGCATTGCCTTGAGGATCCATATCTACGACTAAAACTCTTTGACCTTTAGAGGCTAAGGCTGCGGCGATATTAACAGAGGTGGTTGTTTTACCAACCCCACCCTTTTGGTTAGCAATACAGATGATCTTGGCCATACCAACTCCCTTTCGAAAGATTGTTCCACGTGGAACTTAAAGAATCCAGGAAAAAATTCCGAAAAATGTACTATGCGAGTGTCTCAAATATATTTGGTTATAATTCTGACTTCAATGCTATCCGGAATCGCTGGTTGTAAAAAGCCAATCGAGAACCCAGAGCTACTCGATCCCATTTACGCTGATCTGTTGAAGGAATCTAAGTTTTACGATGATGCTGCTAAAACCAAGCAAGCCGAACTAGAAGCCATAAAGAAAGAGTGGGAAGAGGCACCACCACAAACCGGAAGAGAGAAAATGGCAAGGAATCGTTACTATAATAAGGAAAGAGAAGTAACAAAAGCCTATCAAACTGCACGGTTCTTTGAATTAAGAGCAAGAACAAGGAAGTCAGAAGATAAAAAGGCGTACTTGAAAGCGTTCCTCGCCGATAAACCTTGGCCCGATCCAAATGAATATGAGGCCTATCAAATGGAAACTCGATTAACAAAAGCCAATAGGAATTGGGATGCTCGCACTAAGAAATGGAGCGCGCGATTAAAAGAAGTTCGCTCAGCTGCTTCAGCAACAGGTGCTGCATCACCGGCAGCAGAAGCTCCAAAGGGTCATTAATGTTCCACGTGGAACATCAACTCTTGACTGCCTCGATGATTACTCTCTTTTGATTATCCTGCGGAAGCGAATATTCGTGAACAATCGACCATGACCAATTTTTCTCTAAATGACTATGATCGGTCGCCAATTCACTCTCCCACTTAGGTGTTTTCATGAGAAAAATCTTGTTGCCTTTAGTAATTGAATCCTTAATTGTCTTAAGCATACGTCCCATGGGAGCCATAGCGCGACTAATCGCCTGAGAAGTAAATTGAATACTCTCCTGACCAAGGTTTTTGACTAAGCAAGAAGCGTTTTCAAGTTTCAAATCATTGATAACATGCTTCATGAATTCAACTTTTTTAATATCTCTATCCACGAGAATAATCTTTCGATCAGGGTTTAAGATAGCCATGACTATTCCTGGTAATCCATTACCACTGCCTAAATCATAAAGAGGCTCAGCAGATACTCTCTCCAAAACAAAGGTAGCTGCCGCAATACAGTCAGCTAAATGTACGTTATCAAAGCCCTTTATAGTATTGGGAGAAATGAGATTTATCGAATCATTAAATTTGAGTAGTTCAGCCTTATAACTATTTATCTTGGCTAACTTTTGACTATCCAACCATGGATACCACTCGTTGATCATACGGAACTTCCTCCAGTAGTGGGTGCAATTTCTCTAAGACGCTTCTTTCCTTTTAGATAAACAAGAATACTCTGAATAGCCGAAGGGTTAACCCCGCTTATTCTCTGCGCCTGACCAATGCTAATCGGTTTGCGATCGTTTAACTTTTCAACTTCTTCTTTAGAAAGGCCAGGAACCAAATGATAGGGTAGATCCGTTGGAATACGCAAATTTTCCAGCCGTCGCGTCTGCTCTATCAGCTCCAGTTCTCGGGAAATGTATCCAGAGTATTTAACCTTCACTTCAACGGCTTCCAAAATTTCCAAATCAGCAATTTCTAATGAATTATCAAGGCGTTTAAGCGCCTCAAACGATATTTCGCTGCGTCGCAGTAATTCTTCGTATGTTATTGGTTTTTGTAAAACAGGAGTAGGAATTTCCCGCAATAAATTCTGCGTTTCTGCAGTAGGGTACAATTTCTTCTCCCGAAGATTGTTAAAAAGTTTTGAGGATTCATTTCTAATTTTATCTAATCTCGAATACCACTCATAGTCCAAAATTTTTAACTGGCCTCCAAGATCGGCCAATCTTTCGATTGTATTATCCTCGCGAAGGTATAAGCGATGCTCCGCACGAGAAGTGAACATGCGATACGGCTCTTTGGTTCCCTTGGTAACAAGATCATCAATCAAAACTCCTATGTAAGCTTGATCTCGCCGTAAAATAAAAGGCTCTTCCTCGCGAAGAAGTTTCACCGCATTGACACCGGCCAAGAAGCCTTGCACCGCCGCTTCCTCGTAGCCACTTGTTCCGTTAATTTGACCCGCCAAAAATAATTTCTTAATTCCACGCGTTTGCAATGAATGCCAGATCTGGGTGGGCTCGATATAATCATATTCCACCGCATAGCCGTAGCGAAGAATCTCGACATTTTCCAATCCAACTATTGTTCGCAGAAACTGATCCTGAACTTCTGCCGGAAGACTCGTGGAAATTCCCTGCAAATAAATTGAATCCGAGCTCAAGGTCTCTGGCTCTAAAAAAGTTTGATGACGATCCTTATCGCAAAAGCGGGTAACTTTATCTTCAATACTTGGACAATATCGAGGCCCGACACCTTCAATCGCACCCGAAAACATCGGAGAAAGGTGAATATTGCGTCTGATAATTTCATGCGTCTCAGCGGTTGTGTAGCTCAAATAACACTTGATTTGCGGAAGACTAAGTTGCCTTCCACTACGAATACTAAAAGGATAAAAAACTTTGTCGCCACCTTGTTCGTTGGTTTTTGCCCAATCAATACTACCAGCCTTTAGGCGCGGTGGCGTTCCAGTCTTCAATCTTCTCACTGTAAAACCAAAAGCTCTTAGTTGATCTGAAATACCAGACGTAGCACTATCTCCTACTCGACCACCGTTCTGCTGTTCATGACCGACATGCATAACGCCGTTCATGAATGTACCTGTTGTAATTATCACCGCGCGAGCAAACACTTTGCTTCCATCTTGAAGGATAACGCCGTAACAAACATCGCCTTCAATCATTAACGATTTAACCTCGCCTTGCATGACACTGAGATTTTTTTGTCTTTGTAAAGACGTCGTCATGTACTGCGAATAGAGATCCTTGTCGCATTGAGCTCGCGAACCACGCACGGCGGGACCTTTGGTGGAGTTTAGTCTTTTGAACTGAATACACGTTGCATCCGCTGCCAAACCCATTTCACCGCCGAGCACATCTAACTCGCGAACCATGTGACCTTTAGCAAGACCACCAATGGACGGATTACAGCTCATGAACCCAATACGCGACGTATTCGTAGTTATCATGAGCGTCTGCAATCCAGACCGGGCGCTAGCAAGGCAAGCTTCAATACCCGCATGACCAGCACCGACAACAATGACGTCAAAATTAAAATTCATATTCATTTTCCAATACAAAACTCTCTAAAGACACGATCCATAACTCGATCATCAACGCTGATTCCTAGCAAATCGTGAATGCTTCTCACGGCATCCTTCAATTCAAAGACAATTAACTCGGGACTGAAACGTTGTTCAATATTTCTAATCGATCGCTCAACCGAATCGTAAGTTTGCTGTAGCAATTCAATATGTCTTGATTGTGTGACAATGGTACCAGTCGCCGACTCGTTTTCGCTTGCCCACTCTTGAAGTCTTTTTTCTAAATCTTCCACGCCATTATCTTCTACGAGACTAATTAAAAAAACGTTTCGAGAGTCTATCACTTGATCCATTATCGACTGAATCTTTGCAACAAACAGTTCTTTCGAAAAATCGTTCTTTACTAAATCAAACTTATTTCCTACAAAAATAATTTCCTTATTTAAGTAACCTTTAAAAAGCGCAAGCTGACCACTGAGGTCGTGGCTTAAATCTACAACAACCAAAAGGCGGTCAGCCTCACTAATGGCTTTAATAGCTTTCTCAATACCTAAACGCTCTACAAGATCACCTGACTCACGCAACCCAGCTGAATCTACCAAACTAAATGAAAGGGCTCCTAAATTAACGGATGCCTCCACTAGATCTCGCGTGGTCCCTGGCACTGGCGTGACAATCGCTTTTTCTTCCTTCGCTAACTTATTGACCAAACTTGACTTACCCACGTTCGGGGCGCCAGTAACGAAGACACGACAGCCGTCCTTTAATTTTTTTCCAACTTTGTAGCTTTCCAGCAGGTTGGTCGAAACAGTTTTAACTTTCAGCAATTTCTCGACAAGAATTTCTGGATTTTCAACTTTGATATCTTCATGGGTGAAATCAATATTCGCTTCGAGATGACTACAAACATACAAGATATCGTCTTCCATTTGTCTGTATAAATGAGAGAGACTCCCGCGCAAATGGTTTAAGGCAGCATTAGCAGACAATTTAGAATTGCTATTAATAAGCTCTAGAACACCTTCGGCTTGAACGAGATCGATCCGGCCATTCATGAACGCGCGGTAAGTGAACTCACCTTTACGGGCCATACGACAACCAGTGGAAATTAAATTCTGTAAAATAGCGAGCGCGAGATAACTACTGCCATGGCAGGAAATCTCAATGGTCTGTTCCCCCGTATAGGATTTGCCTTTTTGAAAATAGGTGACGAGCACCTCATCAAGAGGCGACCCATCTCCAACTGAATTTAAAACACCAAAATATACGCGGTGACTTTCAGGGGCGCTTGGTAAAAAGGAACAGAGCTTCTTCACATGCTCTAGCGATTTCTCGCCGCTAACACGAATAACTCCAATACCACCCTGTCCCTCAGGCG
>CAYPZY010000207.1:0-5754 GCA_964415155.1 uncultured Bdellovibrionales bacterium | reverse complement strand
AACAAGACACGGATCTTATGAAACAGATCCAGGAGCTTGATAAACAGATGGCAGACGTCGAAGCCGCAAAGAAGGAAATGGAATCTGAGTTTCCCAACCAGTTAAAGAATACGGAAAATAAATTTTCTGAGCGGCTAAGTCAGTTTTCGCAAAGCCAAGAAGCGCAAAAGAAAACAATTTTAGATTTAGATGACGCCCAAATGGAAAGCGTAAGACGTTACAACGAGACAATATTGAAAGCAGATGTTGACTGTCGTGAAAAGGCACGCGCCGAATTCGGTCAAAAAGTGGAGTTACCTACAGCAACTATGCAAGAATATAGAATTATGAATGTTCAAGGTGGTGCTTTCGGAGTAAAAAATATCGACAAGAAAAAACAGGCACTTCTATCGCGTTACGAAAACTACTTTTGTACTGCAGAAACAGTAAAAGCCACTAAGGCGGCGGCGGATGCGAGTCTAAAAGCCTCTATTAATAGCATTGAAAAGCGAAGAGCACACGCTACCTCAATGATCAATTCGCAAAGTTCGGGTTACCAGGACCTAATCAGGCAAGCAGATCACGAACGCTCAGGTTTTCGCAGCAAATACGAAGCGCGAGTCAAAAAAATGGATACTGACATTTCAGATATAATGCAAAGGAGATCCAACTTGATAACGGCTTATACTCAGAGAAAAATGAACGCGAAATCAAAAACGGATCAGATTGACCAAGTCATGAATAGACGAAATACTGAATTAACGGCCGCGGCTTCCAACATTGCGAATGCAGGAAAGATGGGTATCGGCGCCGATGAAAATCCACCCCCACCGCAAGTTGTAGCAGCATTGGCCGATGACTTTTCTCGACTAGGAACCTACTTCTGCGATACACAGACAGCCTGCGATGGTACCTTAAAGCCGCAAAAACCAACATTTGGAAGTACTTTCGCAGCGGCTTCAGACAAATGTCCTACGGCGGCCGCAGTTAATTCTGGAAATGGTAGTGGTACACGCAAAGCCGGTAATGCTGAAAGAGCGCCAGCTTCTCCCCGCAGAAATGAAACGCCAAAGCGCCAAACTACCGAAACGTAACTCGCCCTCTCGCGTTACTCTGCACCTCTCGTCGCCGTGGCAGCAGATTCTACTGCCACCGCGGCAGTAGGACATAGGTCAATTTCCAAATCGACAATCAAAAAACTCGCCAAGAGAGCTGATCACAGGTAACGAAACGGGAGACCACACCTCAACCAAAATCCACTTCACTTCCACTCTCGCTTTACGCAAAATTCTGGCCAATCCTTACTTGCCCTCCCCCCAGATTTACCTGTAAAATAAACAAGTTTTGCGCTTCCAAAAACGAATTCAAACTGAACTAAGGTAGAGCAAAAAAGCTCATCGCAAAAAGCGCAACTAAATACGAAGGCAAACCTCAAGGACGGAGACAAAATGAAATTCCTCAATAGCGTCTTAGATTTTTTTACTAATTTCTCATTAAAGAAATTAATTTTCCTCGGCGTCGGAATGTTGGCGATGGGGATTGCTGTCGGTGCTATTGTGCTGATGACCATTCAAAACAATTTACCGCAACTTATCACCGTCAAAGATTATGAGCCTCTTCTCGTAACAGAAGTGTTTGCTAGAGATGGCGAAAAAATTGGTGAATTCTTTCGCGAGAGAAGAATTCTGATTCCTTACGAAAAATTTCCGCAACAATTGGTTAATGCTTTTATGGCAGCCGAGGATTCAAAGTTTTTGGAACACGAGGGTTTAAACTTTGTAGCGATTTTCCGCGCCTTTTTTGCCAACATCAAAGAGGGCCGCAAAGTTCAAGGGGCGTCGACAATCACCCAGCAGGTCGCGCGGTCTCTTTTATTAAGTCCTGAAAAAACATACATTCGAAAAATTCGTGAGATGCTTTTGGCCAAACGCATGGAACAAAATCTTTCAAAGAAAGATATTATGTACCTTTACTTGAATCAAATTTATCTCGGTCACTCGGCGCACGGAGTGGCGATGGCCGCACAAATCTATTTTCGAAAAAAGATTGAAGATCTAACAATTGCAGAAATGGCCATACTTGCGGGCCTTCCGCAGGCACCGAGTCGTTATAGCCCTGTGTTCTATCCTGACCGCGCAAAAAAGCGCCAGATTTATGTTTTACAACGAATGGTCGATGACGGTTATATCACTCACGAAGTGGCGAAAGCGACAGTGGCGGAACCCGTTAAGGTCTTTTTGCGCGAAGATTACCAAAAAGTAGCTCCTTACTACACCGAGACCGTTCGTCAACTTTTGATCAAACAACTTGGAGAGAACACCGTTTTAGATAAGGGCTTAAAAGTTCAAACCGGCCTTGATTACAAAAAGCAGTTGGCAGCGCAAGAAGCTGTGGCGATGGGGCTTCGTGAACTTGATAAACGGCAAGGTTATCGTGGACCTCTAAAAAAATTGGAGAGCAAGGAACAAGTTGAAGAGTTTCTCAAAAAAACTCGCGACTTCTTGATTGATGACAAAACGCCGATGCGAGTTGTTCAACCTGATGGTTCCGTTCCTGCTAAACCGCCAATGAATTATAGTTTTGACAAGAATGAAAAAGGCGTTTGGGTCGCTAAATTTCCAGATTATCTTTCGCACGGACTTATTACCGAAGGTGTCGTTGCGAAAATTGATGACAAGTATGGCCTAGTCACGGTGAAAGTGGCTGAAACACAAGGTCTCATCGACTTAGAGTCGATGAAGTGGGCTCGTAAACCAAACCCGCGCGTGCGCAGTGAACTTGAGGAAATTAAAAAGCCCTCGTCAGTGTTAGCGGTAGGAGATGTGATTGCTCTTAAGGTGGTTGATCGTAAATTTTCTTCACAGCGTCTTAAAGAACATTTCGAAACCATGCGCCGAGACTACAACAAAGCTCATAAAGGCAAAAAAGATGCGCCACCTTTTGAAATGCCGAAAGACCTTCCCGATTTTGATCAGTACGTTGAACTGAATCTCGAGCAAGAACCAGAAGCAGAAGCTTCACTGATTTCATTCGGTCAAGGGTCCTCTGATGTGATTGCCATGGTGGGCGGAAACAGCTGGGCCAAATCTCAGTTCAATCGCGCTCTTCAAGCAAAACGCCAAACAGGATCTTCGTTTAAAGCGATTGTTTACGCTTCAGCTCTCGATGCGGAATTCACCCCCGTCACACCACTAATCGATGCTCCGATTGTTTATGAAGAAGAAAAAATTGTCGACGAGGGGCAAGAGACCGAAGAAGTAGTAAGGTCAAAATGGAAACCCATGAACCACAGCAAAAGTTTTGGTGGTGATATTTTATTCCGCAACGCTTTAATTCAATCCAAAAATATCCCGACTGTTAAGATCGTGCAAGATCTGGGAGTCAACTGGGTGGCCACGTATGCAAGACGTTTGGGAATATTCAGTCCCCTTAACATGGACTTCACACTTGGCTTGGGTTCAAGTGCTGTCACGCTCTACGAATTAACAAAAGTGTTTGCTACCTTCGGTCGACTTGGTATGCGCATACGTCCCGTCATCATTCATAAAGTAATGGATAAAGATGGCAAAGAAATCCTTGGAAAAATCACTTTAGACGAACGATTTAGAGATGAAATGGAACCTATCGAAAAAGATTTCGAAGAACAGCGTTTAGCGGCACTTAGTAAGGACAACAGCCCCAAACCGGCTCATGATTCAAGTTCGACGGCGGCAAGCACGAGTCCCAACGAGGTCCTCGAGAAAAAAACCACACCAATTTATGCCGGTGAAAAAACCAAAAACAAGCAGCCAAAGATTTTCTTTAAAGATACCGAGCAATTAATGGATCCCACAACCGCCTACATCACCACCAACATTCTTGAAGGCGCCATTTACGAACGCGGTGGAACCGGTGGCGCGGCTCGTGCCCTAGGTCGTCCCGCAGCAGGAAAAACGGGAACGACAAACGGTTATTACGACGCTTGGTTCTTAGGATACACTCCACAAATCGCCACTGGCGTTTGGGTTGGCTATGACACAGAAAAAACTTTAGGAATTGGCGAAGTTAGAGGTCGCGCAGCGCTTCCAATATGGCTCGACTATATGAAAAATGCGCATCATGATTTACCAGAAACCATTTTCCCCCAGCCGCCCGATGTGGTATTTGTCAACATCGATAATAAAACCGGGCGTCTTGCCTCTGCCTCATCTAAAGAAGTTGCCAAACAAGCCTTCTTAGAGGGAACAGAACCGCAGTCCTCATCTGCACAAGACTCCGAAGAAGAGAACAGCGAGTTCTACAAAGAGGATCTATCGCAATGAAGAACATTCACCTCTGGGGGGTGAAGCAAAACAATCTAAAGAATCTCGATGTGCAAATTCCATTGGGATCTTTTACGGTAATTTGTGGACCCAGCGGCTCTGGAAAGAGCTCGCTTGCGTTTGAAACGCTCTATGCTGAAGGCCAACGCCGCTATATCGAGAGTTTGTCAAACTATGCAAAACAATATTTAAACAAAGCCCCCAAGCCTGACGTGGAGGGCGTTAAAAATCTGCCACCTTCAATCGCGATTGAACAAAAAAACACAGTCAAAACAAGTCGCTCGACGGTTGGGACCACCACTGAGGTTTTTGATTATATTCGTTTGTTGTTTGAAAAACTGGGAACACCCTACTGTCCTGAGCATAAAATCCCCATCGAAAAAGAATCTGTCACCATGGCGACAGATAAGATTCTCAAAGAATTTTCTGGCAAGCGCGGTTACATCTTAGCCCCGGTGGGGGAAACCACGCGTGTGGCGACAGCTAAAAAGCTTCACGCCATGCTTTTAAAAGAGGGGCTACTGCGCATTTACACGACTAAAAACGAAGTGATCGAAATTGATAAACCCGACGTCGTTAAAAAAGGTTTACCTAAAGGCGATTTCTGGGTGGTGATCGATCGCATGGCTTTTGACAAAGAAGATGGCGGTCGAATTGCTGATTCTGTAAATCAAGCTTACAACATAGCAACAAGACTGAACCATATCAGCGGCGGGCGCGCGCGAATTGTGACAACGGACCATCAAGACATGTTGGTCAGCGAAGAAAACTCCTGCTCCCTATGCGGTTATACTTTTCCCCAATTAACGTCTGCGCTTTTCAGTTTTAATAGTCCAATTGGCGCCTGCGGTTCATGTAATGGTTTTGGAAATATTCTTACTTTGGATGAAGAGAAAATTGTTCCCAATCCTAAACTCTCAATCGCTCAGGGCGCCATCAACCCCTACACGATGCCCAGCAACGCCAGCGATCGCCGCCAGCTTCTGGATTTTTGTAAAAAACGCGGCATCGATATTCATACTCCCTGGGAACAACTACCAACTGCGCATCGCGATTACATCTGGAATGGCGACACTAAAATTGGTGGTCGTTATGATGGTGTAAAAGGACTTTTCGATTATTTGGAAACTAAAAAATATAAAATGCATGTTCGCGTCTTTTTGTCTCGCTACAAAAGCGCCACCACTTGTCCGCAGTGCAAAGGTTCACGACTTAATAAGTTTGTTGAAAATATTTTAGTTAATGAAAAAGCCATTACAGATGTTTCGCGTTTTACCTTAGTAGCGGCGCTCGATTTCATGAAAGGTTTAACTCTTACCCAAATGCAAAAAGACATTGCGGGTGAAGTTTTAAAACAAATCACGTCCCGTTTACAATTCCTAGTTGACGTTGGAGTTCACTATCTCACCCTTGATCGACCCACGCGCACTTTGTCTGGTGGTGAATATCAACGTTTAATTATCGCCAACCAGTT
>CAYPZY010000206.1:0-5765 GCA_964415155.1 uncultured Bdellovibrionales bacterium | reverse complement strand
TACCATTAGCGGCGCTAGCCACCAAATTGGACCAAGAAAATGTTTAAGATAGCCGAGACCGTTCTCTTTAAGACCAAGATAATTGTAAACACAGAAAGAAAAAATTCCGATCGCGATCGTCGTGTTAAAATTATCAGTTGCAGGAGTCATCCCTGGAAATAATCCAGCCATATTGTTCATGACGATGAAAATAAAGATGGCGCCATAAAGTGGCACTAGATAGCGACCGTGGTGACCGATAACTCCATCAACAAGACCAGTAATGAATTCAACAAGGACCTCGCAAACACCCTTGATAGAAAACTGTCCTGCTGGTGTCACAGCTTTTTCGCCACTTCCTAAAGCAAAACGGGCAAAAACGCTAAAAATAATTAGTCCCAAGGAAACTAAAATTAAGGTCGCAACGTGAACATTATCGTGGGTGACCCCAGGAAATAACTGTGTCCAATTAAAATGTTCCATTTCCGCCTTTAGTCTTTAAGTGCTGGTTATTTATGAAATTTAGAGATGAATATAATATGTAGAAGATTTCTGTCCATTTTTTTCTGGGAAAATTTTGAAGATTATAATCTATTTTTGCTCCGCATTATCAGAAGCCGTTTGATCAGTTTTTTTGAGAAGAACGAAGAGATGCACCATCCACAAAGCAAAACCCGAAATAATTCCCACCAGGCGACCAATGTTATCGAATTGCATTTTTTTGTCGAAAGCCTCGCCGATAGCCATGAAAATAACAATAAGTATGACCAACTCAAATCCTAAGCCCATGAAGACAGCATATTGATTTTTCATAATTATTTCCTTAAGCCGTGAGCTCCGGGTTGCTGGGCTTCCCGCTCTTTGAGGCGCTTAATCCGCAGATCTATAAATTCAGGATTGGCCGTGTCCTTCTTCAGCTCCGTGAGGGTTTCAATAGCCTTATCGTATCGTTCTTGGTCCTCATAACAGACAGCCAGATTTAAAGCGATATCGTCCTTCAACGACTCTTTGGGGAAGTCTTTTAAAAGCTCCACATAGATAGGAATCGCCTTGGCCAAATCCTTTGAGGACAAAAGGATGTCAGCTTTAAGTTTTTTAAGATCGTACTTCTGATTTCGGTCGGTGATATTTTCCAGAATATTATCAATCTCCACCTGAGCTTGATAAAAATTGTTAATGCGAAAATAGGCCTTTGCCATTTTGACTCGATAGTCAAATTTGTCTTCTTTAGCTATCGGCAATTTGAGAAGTTTCGAAAATTCCTCTATCGACTTTTGATAATTGGGTGTCGGCAAAAGTGAGAAATAAATATCAGCAAGATTTTTCTGAGCGGCGATCCTGTCATCGGGAGAATCAGAGTTTAAAATGACGTACTTGGCGAAATAAATCGCCCTGTCAAAATTCTTTACTCGATTAATAGCAATATCGGTGGCCGACTTTGCGTACTTCACCGTTTTTCGCTTGTCCTGTTCAAGGTGGATGAGTTTTTCGTAAGCATCAAAAGCGTCTCTGTACTTGCCTTCGCTCTCAAAAATCTCAGCTTTGGTCGCTAAAGTCTTTGCCTTGTTCCACTCACACGAAGTGAGAAACATCAGTAGAACAAAGAGCTTTAACCACGCTTTAGTGAATGGGTGCATCACCTTTATCTTCTTCAAGCTTATCTGCTTTAATGATTGCAAAACCTGTTACGACCTCGCCGTCAGGAACGTTAGAAACGCGCACGCCCTCGGTGTTACGCCCAATCAATGAAATCTGCTTACCTTCAGTTCTAATTGCCTGACCTTTATTGGTGGTGACGATGACCTGATCATCTTCTTCAACAGGAAGAGCACGAACTACGTTACCAACTTTGTCAGTGACCTTGTAGGTAATAACTCCCACGCCACCACGACTTTGTAAGCGATACTCATCAAGTAGAGTACGTTTACCATAACCCTTTTCTGTAACAAGAAGTACTGAGCCTTTGAAGTCCTTACTGATGACTGCCATACCGACGACTTCATCATCTTTTCCAAGTGTCATGCCCTTCACGCCACGAGCACTTCTTCCCATAGGACGAACATCACTCTCTTCAAAGCGAATAGCCATGCCCTCTTTTGTACAAATAAATACAAAAGATTTGCCATCACTTAAATTTACATCGATCACGCGATCATTTAAATCCGTAGTTAAGGCAAGAAGTCCCGCCGTACGAGGATTTGAGAACGCACCAAGCGAAGTCTTTTTAATAACTCCGTTTTTGGTGACCATAACAACATATTTGTCTTCGACGAATTCCGTCACTGGAAGTATCGCGCAAACTTTTTCATTGGCGGCCATGCTTACTAAGTTAACGATCGCTTTCCCTTTTGAGGTACGCGAACCTTCCGGCAACTTGTAAACTTTTAACCAATAAAGTTTTCCTTTATCACTAAACACTAACAAGGTTGTCTTGGTGTTAGCGACAAAAATACTAGAAACAAAATCGTCTTCTCTGGTCTCAGTGCCTTTGAGGCCGCGACCGCCGCGATTCTGCATTCTGTATTCGTTCATCGAAGTACGTTTGATATAACCGGTGTCAGTGACGGTAACACATACCTCTTCACTGGCGATTAGATCTTCGTCTTCGATCATCGCACCTGAGCCTTCGATTTTAGTACGACGGGCATCAGCATGCTTTTCTTTTATTTCTTTTAATTCGGTTTTGATAATTTTGAAAACCTCATGAACATCGCCTAAAACTTTTTCCAACCATTCAATCGTTTTTTGCAGTTCTGCCTTTTCGTCAGCGAGCTTTTGCCGCTCAAGACCGGTTAACCTCTGTAAACGCATTTCCAAAATGGCTTGTGCCTGCTTTTCTGAAAACGCAAATTTCGATATAAGTGCTTCTTTTGCAAGACTCGGTTCTTTCGCCGCTTTGATGGTCTCTATGACTGCATCGATTTGATCAATGGCTTTCGTTAAACCATCTAAGATATGTAATCTGGCTTGCGACTTTTTAAGGTCATAAATGCAACGCTTGGTAACGACGTCTTTGCGATGCTCGATAAAAGCTTTGAGCATTGATTTAAGATCGAAAGTCACCGGCTGGTTACGAGCATCCAGCGCAAGCATAATTATACCAAAGCTCACTTGCATTTGGGTGTACTTATAGAGTCTATTTAAAACAACGCTCGCGTTTTCATTTCGCTTAATTGTAATAACAACGCGCATGCCTTCTTTATTCGATTCATCGCGAATGTCTGAGATGCCTTCCACTTTTTTATCTTTAACGAGCTCTGCCATTTGCTCGATCATTTTAGCTTTATTCACCATATAGGGAATTTCGCTAATAATAATTTCTTCGCGATCTTTAATCGAAACAATTTCAGCAACTGCTTTTAGAGTGATGATTCCACGACCACGTTTATAGGCCTCAATAATTCCTTGAGTACCGGCAATAACCCCTGAAGTAGGGAAATCAGGACCGGGAATAATTTTAATTAAGTCGTCAATCGAACAATTAGGTTCATCGATAACTTTGATACAACCATCAATCACTTCGCCCAAGTTGTGTGGTGGAATGTTTGTCGCCATCCCGACAGCAATTCCCGAGCTACCGTTTACCAATAGGTTGGGAAATTTTGCAGGTAATACATGAGGAATTAAAAGTGAGTCGTCGTAATTAGGACCAAAAGGAACGGTTTCTTTATCAATATCCTCGAGAAGTTCTTCCGCGAGTCTCGTCATACGAACTTCGGTGTACCTCTGGGCCGCGGGACTATCACCATCGACTGAACCGAAATTTCCTTGGCCATCCACAAGTGGATAACGCAAAGAAAAATCCTGCGCCATACGAACCATCGTATCGTAGACAGCAATATCACCATGCGGATGATATTTACCGATAACGTCACCCACTACACGAGCCGACTTCTTAAATGGTTTATCGTGAGTGTTACCAAGATCCTTCATCGCGTAAAGCACGCGGCGGTGAACAGGTTTTAGACCATCGCGAACATCGGGTAATGCGCGACCGACGATGACACTCATCGAGTATTGTAGATACGCTTCTCTCATTTCTGAGTTAATATCTACGCTAGTTATCCCTTTTTCCATGTTATCAGTTGTATCCATGATCTAAATCCTACACATCTAGTTCTTTAACGGCGAGAGCGTTATCTTGAATAAATTTTCTGCGTGGCTCAACTTCTTCTCCCATCAACACACTAAAAGTTTCATCCGCAGCAATTGCGTCTTCAATGGAAACCTTTAAGAGTCTACGGTTTTCTGGGTTCAAAGTTGTATCCCACAATTGATCGGCGTTCATTTCGCCTAATCCTTTATAGCGCTGTAAATAAATTCCCGATTTGCTCTTCTCAATGAAATAAGAATAGAAATCGCGAATATCTTCGAAGACGTTTTCATCGCCACCAAAATCAATTTTTACTGGTACATCGATGCTAGCTGATATGTCTTCCCAAAGTTTAGTAAGTTCTTTCCAGTCTGCTACTTGGGCTATGGTTAATTTTGTAAAAGACTCATGAGCATAACGAGTCACTGAAACAGTAACCATGTTGGCATTGTTTTCTTCGTCCTTGGCAATCTTGTGTTTAACGGCAGAAATCCCTTTGAGAGGATGTTTTTTACACCAAGTTTGAATATCCGAAACTACTTTTTCGATTTGCGCAGGGTCTTTAAGAATTGTTTTCAAATCAACTTTATGGCTGATCAAATAATAAAGTACTTCAGCATCGTATTTCACGGACATCGCCCGCAAAATATTATTGAACTTTTCGATGTTCAACATCAGCGACTTAAGTTGTTCGTCAGTCAGGGATTTTTTGAGCGACTGAATTTTCAAATCGGAAAGAGTTGCCGTTACCAAATATTCAGTAAGTGCACGCTCATCTTTAATGAACTTCTCAAGTTTTCCTTTTTTAACTCGATACAATGGCGGTTGTGCGATGTAAATGTATCCGCGCTCGACAATTTGTGGCATTTGTCGGTAGAAAAATGTGAGTAACAATGTGCGAATGTGGGAACCGTCAACGTCTGCATCTGTCATGATGATGATTTTATGATAGCGTACTTTATCGACATTCATATCTTCTTTGCCGATGCCGGTACCTAACGCCGAAATAATCATTTTTATTTCTTCATTAGAAATCATTTTGTCAAAGCGAGCTTTTTCGACGTTTAAAATTTTACCTCGTAAGGGCAAAATAGCCTGAGTTTTCCGGTCGCGAGCCTGCTTTGCTGAACCACCCGCAGAATCACCCTCAACCAGGTAAAGTTCACATTTAGCGGGATCTGATTCTTGGCAATCAGCCATTTTTCCCGGTAACGAGTTACCGTCAAGCGCTGTTTTTCTGCGCGTGAGTTCGCGAGCTTTACGAGCGGCGATGCGAGCACGAGCTGCTTCAACGCACTTACCAATAATCGATTTCGCTGGTCCCGGGTTACGATTGAAATAATCGTTGAGGTAATCGTTAACCATAGACTCAACGATACCCTTCACTTCGGTGTTCCCAAGTTTGGTTTTAGTTTGTCCCTCGAACTGCGGTTCACGAACTTTCACTGAAATAACGGCAGCTAAGCCTTCACGTATGTCATCTCCCTCGAAACCCTCTTTCAAGTCTTTGAGAAGATTATTCGAAGTGGCGTAAGCATTCGCGGTGCGCGTGAGAGCCCCTTTGAAACCTGCGAGATGTGTTCCGCCTTCAACCGTATTGATATTATTGCAATAGGTGTAAATGGATTCAGAGTAGGAGTCCTTCCACTGCCACCCAATTTCGACTTCGACCTCCTCGCGCCGGTCTTTCCAA
>CAYPZY010000205.1:0-5783 GCA_964415155.1 uncultured Bdellovibrionales bacterium | reverse complement strand
GCTTTTAACAAGTTACGGCTAGGGATAGCGTTGCTGTTTTTATATGGCCTTTCGGCCTGTTCTTTTCTGCCCAATCGCTCTGATTTATCACCGGGGACTCCCGTTGCAAATAACCCACAATTGAACCAAAACGTGGCACTTCCCAATGATAAAGAAATCCATGATGAAGATCCTGAACTACCCGCAGAAATGAATCACTATGTCGTAAAGCAAATGGATTATTTTTTGGGCCGCGGGCGCGGTCTGATGACTCGCTATCTTGAGCGTTCCACTCGTTACATCGACGTCGTTAAAAAAATTCTAAAAGATGAGGGTGTGCCTGAAGATCTCGCTTATTTGGCTTTGATTGAATCTGGTTTCAATAACACGGCTCGAAGTCGTGCCAAAGCAGTAGGTTACTGGCAATTCATGCGTGGCACCGGTGAACATTACGGTTTAAAAGTTGATAATCTCGTTGATGAGCGCCGCGATCCCATTAAATCGACGACAGCTGCCGCCCGTTATCTCAAGGGTCTTTACAATCTTTTTGGCTCCTGGCACTTGGCTCTTGCCGCCTACAATGTCGGAGAGAATCGCGTAAAATCTCAGGTCATGCGTTACCAAACACGTGATTTGTGGGAACTGATTCGCCGTGGTCGTCTACCTGCAGAGACAAAACAATATGTTCCTAAATTTATTGCTGCTCGAATTATCGCGAAACATCCCGAAAAATACGGTTTCACACAGGTCGATTTTGATGAACCCGTCGAGTTTGAAGACATAAAAATCGACACACCGGTGAGTTTGAGTCAGTTCGCCCGCAATTTAAACGTATCAGCAAAGGAAATGCGCCAGCTCAATCCTAAGTTCCGCACCGACTTCGTTCCGCTTGGACGCGATGGCTCAGCTGAACTGAGAATTCCCCTCAATAAATCAGATTTAGTTGAAGTAGCGGTCACTAAAAGTAAAGTTTCACCACAACGAATTGTTGCAACCATTGATCGTGAATACATTATTTACCATGTGCGAAGGGGTGATTCTCTTGCAGGAATTGCTTCACGTTTTGGTACCAACATGAGTGATCTTCGTGACGTCAATAATCTCAAGGCCCGCAGCTTACTGGTCGCAGGCATGAAACTGCGCATTCCTGCTAGTAAAGTCAGACGCACGGAAAAATCAAAATACACGCAAGTAATTCAGTTCGGCGAACCCAAAACCATCCACGTCGTTCGCCCCGGTGAAACCCTCATCAACATCTCCAAAAAATACGGAGTCTCACTTGCCCTCCTACGCCGCGAAAACAATTTGCAATCGCGAGCCCGCCTCTTCGCCGGCGCTAAACTCGTAATTCCTAATTAGGTGCCTGGTTGTTTTTCCGGGACGCGACGCGCATTTAAGAGATGAAGTTCATCGTTCGACGATAGCTTAGAAGAATAGTTAGCATTGGCAGAAGTAGCAGAGTGATGATCGCGGCGAAATTGTTTCCGCCCGGAAAGTTTTTGTCCGAAGATTTAATCGCCCCACAACCAGCCGCCACTGCCTCGCCATTATCGAATCGATTCACGGAGTAAACTGGTTGCATACCCGTAAAACTTGCGGTCTTTACTGCGTTAACCGCCTTCAAAGCGTTGAGACGGTGATCGAGCATCACCTTTCCACCGAGACTGGCTTTGTCAGAGTTCTCCAAAATTAAATTTTTAAGTTCGTACCCCGAAGCATCTGGGCGTTCGTAAATCATGAGAGCGGCAACGCCCGCTACAAACGGTGTAGCCATACTCGTGCCTGACAAATAAGTGTACTTATTGCTGGGGTAAGTACTTAAGATTTTCACACCTGGCGCGCCCAAATCAACTGATTCAATTCCATAATTTGAAAAGGTGGCTAAATTGTCGGTGTCAGTGGTTGCTGCGACACTGATGATTTGAGGGACTTGGTAGCTCGCCGGAAATGTTGGGTGCGTATCATTGTCATTTGTAGAGTTACCCGCGGCTGCAACGACGGAGACATTGTGCTCGTAAGCATACATGATGGCTTCTTCAAGTGTTCGCGAGTAGGTGGGGCCACCCCAGGAGTTACTGATAACACGCGCACCATTTTTTACTGCATAATAGATTGCGCTCACGGCGGCGCTTGTAGAACCGTTGCCGTCTAAATTCATGAATTTCAGCGGCATAATTTTTACTTTGGGAGTATCTAAGGGACGCTTAAAAATGTCCTGGCCAGTTCCCAAAATAATTCCTGCGCAATGAGTGCCGTGACCGTTAACATCCTGAACATTGGCGTCGTTGTCGGCGAAGTTCCAACCATAAATATCATCAATCAATCCATTTTGATCATCATCGATTCCATTATTGGCCACTTCTCTCGTGTTTTTCCAAAGAGCACCACTCTTAAAAACATCATGTTGTAAATCGATACCAGAATCGAGAACGGCAACAATCACACTAGATTTTCCCGGCGTTAATTGTTGGCGAGCCTCACTCCCACCTATAGGTGCCGCTGTGAGACCAAAGCTAGAAGTGTTGTTTGCCATCGCCGTCTGTACATCGGAGTATTGCATAAGTGAGGAAATATCGAGAGTAGCGGGATTGGGTAAAGCGAAAAGATAGTTAGGCTCACTGAACTCGACATCTGCCATAAATTTATCGGCAAACAAATCTTGAACTTGTGACACATCCATTTCGGCAACCCAACTCCAATGACTTGTGGTTTGATCGGCCCATTCGGAATTTAAGGTAAAACCGCTGGCAAGTGCCCACGCCTTTAAATTTTCGTGAGCCGCAGTGGTATTCATTTTCACAATGATTTCTTTCGGCATGAATTTCAAATCTGATGACGCGAGCTTTGTGCCTGACGCAATTTTATACCCCTGACCGCAGTTTTGATAAGTAACAGTCGCCACCACCAGTGTCGCCGTCAAAGCAGCCAATCGTCTAAAAGTAAATTTTGGTTTGATTGATTTCATTACTCGCTCCTGTTTACATACCGACCCAAAAATCCAAAAGGGAAGTTGCTTCTGTCTCAAAAGGAGACGCTAGATTGGCTTAACTAATTTCTCTTTCGGTGTCTTAGAGCGAGACCTTTAGCCCGTTTTAGGTGCCTGGTTGTTTTTCCGGGACGCACTGCCAAAGGTAGTTGAAAAAGCTTGGTTTTTTTAAGGAATGTGTGATGGGTTGCGAGGCGATGGCCCCGATTTAGAACCTGGCACCTCACTGGTCCTCAATGGTAAAAAGGAGTGTCCCTGCCACAATTAGACGGCCGAAACACTCCCCGGTAATGAAGTATCCATGTTAATTTCCCTCCCTTTGAAAGTGGTTTTCAGTCCTTTGGCAGCCCGGCTGGCATAGCTAGAATTAGAGCTGTAGCCCCGTGAGCTTTGCGTCCTGTGGTTTCCCACAGTTTGCCTTTTGCAAAGGAAGAGAAGAGTTTCATTCGATAAGCACCTCCTATGTAACTTAGCAAATTAACCCTTTGGTCTTACCGATAGGTTAACCCCAGCTACTCTGGAGGCGGATCGAGATTCCGTTCTCTTGGTGGTTGAGTGACGAGCCATCTTGGCTGGCACTGTGATCTGTAAACGTCCATGATTTAATGCTAGCGCGGTGCATAAAAAATGTCCAGCAGAAAACAAAATAGACATTTGATTTCAATAACTTGAATCAGTTTGAGATATTCAAAATGAGAAGCCTATTGAAACTACTGAAGATGGATCGACGAGGCTGAAGCTCCTGCCTGTTTGGAACTGAGATGCACGACTTTCAACGCCAACTCCATGTAGCTATCAGAAATTTTATTTTGAGAAAACGATTCCACAAAGGGAATTCCAGTTTCACAGGCGACGGCCACTTTTGGAGAAAAGGGAATCTCAGCAAGCTTCTCGATCTTTTGTTCACTCAAAAAATTATCGATACTGCCACGCGGGAACAACACGGTTTTTTCACCACTGTCGCTTAGTAAATAACTCATATTTTCAACCATTCCTAAAATTGGAATAGCTAAGCGCTTAAACATGTCGATGGATTTTTTGCAATCGGCAAGGGCTACGTTTTGCGGAGTGCAGACGGTAATTCCACCTGTGATTGGAGTTTTCTGCGCCAGAGTGAGTGGAACATCACCGGTGCCAGGAGGAAGATCGATCACTAAGAAATCGAGATCACCCCAAGCGACATCGCGAAGCATCTGCTCGAGAGCTTTAAAGAGCATGGGGCCACGCCAGATTATGGCGGCATCTTCATCAACCAAAAAACCAATACTCATTAATTTTAAATTGAAACGCTCAAGTGGAATGATTTTGTTAGAAGCATCTATTTCTGGCTTTTGATTAAGACACCCGAGCATGCGAGGAATGCTTGGACCGTAAATATCGGCATCAAGAAGACCAACGCGATGACCTTTTTTTGCGAGCGCAATTGCTAAATTGACTGCGACCGTGCTTTTCCCAACGCCGCCTTTACCAGACCCTACGGCTATGACGTGTGAGATGCCTGGAATGGGAGCTTGCTTTTCAAAAGGATTCGTTGTTGCGTGTGCCATGATTTTCTCCGATAATTAAAAAATGGAACCATCGCAATACTTATTACTAAATGCCATCGTTGTCATTGCTCTTATTGGTTCCATGTTTCTTTTTCGACGCGGTGGCGGATCGCAAGTAAAATTAAATATTAAAGCCGGTTCTAGCCGTGCACCAATGGATCCGACAAAGGGCTTTCGAGGCGACCCCGCCGATCTCGTTACCGATCATGACGGTGATATGCGCTCACTGAATGTAGTTTTCCAGCATGAAGGACAATGGTATGACGCTTACGAAGTTCTGCAAATCCCCGCAGGCGCAAACAGCGATATGATTCAAAAAGCTTTCGAGGAAAGAAAGCGTTCTACCACGGGTGCTGCCATGACTTTATTGCGGATGGCTTATGACAATTTGGCCAGGTCGGGAAAAGTTTAACGCTCCAAAGCTTCGTAGTATTTATGATTATTTCTCCTGCTCAACTTTTTTAAAAGTCGCGCGCAAAAGCGGAAACTAGAGCAACTCGCAAAAACTTCTCGAATCTTATCTCAAGCAAATTCTTGCAAGCAATTGTTAAAAATATTTTTGTATTTTGACAACCGTCAAGACTGTGTACGAATTATTTTTTAACAATCTCATTTTGAAACACTTATCCGCTAAAAAAAATAACAAAAGAAAACTCACGTGCGGTAATCTATTCATGGGTGCGTTTCAAAAAAATCATGTGGGGGAAAAATGCAAATCAGAATGCTTTTCAATTTCATTTTGGTGTCTATGCTTGCTTTCGCTCAATTTGGTTGCGGTAAAGGCAACGTTTTATTTAATAAAGATGGCCTTATTGAAGATAGCGATGCGAAACGTTTTCAAAAGGCCATTGAAGGAAGACTAAGAGTCTCCTCTACGAATCCACGCTATTTTACAGATAATTCGGGAAAGGCAATCTATTTTACGGGCGGCTATGACTTTCTCATGTTCCAGAATAGATCCACGACTGGCACCGTATCAATGATCGATTACAATCGTCATCTTGATTTTATCGCTAGCTATAAACAAAATATGGTTAGGATATGGACATTGGAAAGTGCAAGTACGGATGGTGAGAGAGTTGAACCAATGCCATATGTTCGAACCACTCAATTTGGCAATGCGGCCGATGGCCTTGGAAAATTTGACTTGAATCAGTTTAACGAAGCTTACTTCCAAAGGTTGCGTGACATTGTTATCGCTGCCCGCCAACGAAATATTTATGTCATGCTCATGCTGTTTAATGCTTGGAGTATTGGACGTCCTCCCTATC
>CAYPZY010000204.1:0-5797 GCA_964415155.1 uncultured Bdellovibrionales bacterium | reverse complement strand
CCTATCGATAGAGTAACTCCGGCAAAGTCGCGGTCAAGTAGGCTTTGTTTTTCAAGAGCCTCTTCGGCTAGCTGCAACTTTTCTTTGTGAAAGGCTCTGATCGCGTACGAAGGAATTCCATCAATTCGATAATTGGGCATCGCCTTTCGTAACGATCCGCCTTCCTGCTTTAACAAACCCAAGCGGAGCAATCTTTGCACTCCAGACTCTGCCTGACTCAAGGTAATCCCAAGGCGATCAGCAATCCACTTAGGGTCCGAGCGAAAAGCCTTTAAATTTGTTAGTTCAATAATGCTGTAATGATATCCTTCGGAAATCAGTTGAAATTGATCTTCTTGAAGTTCAATGAAGTCGAGTTCTGACAAGTCTTCAATCTGTTCTAAAAAATCTTGCTTAACTTGGAGATCTTTGCTTTTTTCGTATTGAATAAGCGCTAGAAAAAGTTTTCTCTTTTTTGATGGCCATTTGAGTTTTTTGGCAAAATCCTTTGCGCGCTCATCTGACAAGATTCTTTTTTGTGCGAAAATTTGACTCAAATATGCGGGGGAAACTTCAAGAAACTTAGCGAACGCACGTAATGAATAAGATGGATTTTTTTGCACCCGTGTTTTGAGTTCATGACTTATGAGATATCTATAATTTACCTTATCTACGTTCATCACTGAGCACTTATCACTGTTAACATTGTTGTGGAACTGTTAACATTTGCAAAGCCACACATTCATTTTTAACTGTAATTTTTACTTTATTTTTTGCATACTAATGCTTTGTTTTAGTCACAGCCAGGCTCCGTGATAGCCGAATCGAGAAGTCAAATAGCGCTGGTGTTGAGTTCACAAGAGGCTATGTTGGAGTTATGTTAGTTGAATTTCTATTCCGCTCGCTTTTCCTGTGGCTAAGGGACGGAACTTCCCAAAGCCTTCTCCCACAAAAAGTGGAACCACTTTTGTAAAAAGATCGATTTCAAGGTTGAAAATTGAGATGATCATTTTCCTTCTGGAGGCGTAATCATTCTTGTCTTTTTTGTAAAGGCAATTGACCTAGCTGGGTGCAAGAAAATCTTTGTCTCTGAATTGGTGCAGAATACAGAATACCGTTAACAGTATTCTGTATTCGGTATTAACGGTGACCATAACTGGCGCCTCCTACCTTGATTTGGACAAAATTTGCGGCTTGGATGCGAGCCAGAAGGTCCTAAGCCTGGAATATCTCTTGCTTTCATTTTCAGACAAAAACAGGCTCGATTTCGGGCCAAATCGAAGGACCACGCATGTTTAAGAAAATTGTATTTGTAGTGTCGATGGCTTTAATTTCTCAAATCGCCTCAGCCGTAGAGTTGCAGTGTGAAGGCAGTTGTGACTCAGCATACAGAGACTATTCCCGAAATAATTATGATTCTGCCAGTAATGAATCAGCGAAGCAATGCTTCATCGTCACCTATTTGTATGGAGAATCAAAAGAGGTCTCTAAACGTTGCGAACATTTAGCAGCTAACCAGGGTTTTCAGGATTCAGGCATAAGCTTCGAAAGCAAGAACAAATACGTTTGTTTTGGATGCGACTAAAAGAGCTAGACGCCTTTAGGAGGAATTTGTGAAATACTTATTCACTGCTTTTGTTGCTTTTCTTTCTGCGGCAAGCTTTGCCGATACATTTAAAAGCAATTATCAGGGATTAACTTTGTCGTTTCCGCGTAAAGTTGATGTGATAGCTTCAGATGGTCAAAAAGGAGTCGTTGATTTAGATCTTGTTTTCGGTGAGCTAGGAATTGAACCAACACTTTTTCCGGTGGGTCTCTTAGAACGTATTGATGGCCCCTATAATTCTTATCCTTATTTGAGCGTGGAGCGCAATAAAGTAACGCTTAGAAAAAATAAGATCGCCCGTCTTTCTCAAAACTATGAAAGAAATTCTTTGTGCAATCACGAACTGGAAGTGACAAGCGATATCATCATCGAAATGGAAAGCGAACGACACAACCACATAACTATAAAGGTTGACGCAGTTATCGACGGTCATAAAACGAAGATGAAGTTATCCTGTGAAGAAAATGATTTTTTGATTAGCTTTTCCAATGCCTCTAAAGAAGGTTTCGACTTAACATCTAAAAAGATACCGGCGAAAGATTATGAATGTATTGCTGAAGCGCAAGAAGCCATAAACCAAATTGCTAAACTTAATGATTTGAAAGCGGGAGGTATAGTCAACTCATTTAAAACCGCTAATGATGGAAAAAAATATAGCTACACCACCGCCGCATACTCAGAGGGCAATCAACGAAAAGGTGCATTGCAAGTTGAAGTACTATTTTCTTTAGAAACGGGAGTATGCACGATCTTAAAAACTGAGTACATACCTGGGCCTTCACGCAAATAAGGCTTTTGTTGACAATACTTTGCTCTTTTAAATGAAATCTGTGATATCGCGAGATTCATAATACTCTTCGGTTTTTGGATCCAGCTCACACTCTTCATTCAAAGTAAATGTATACTGGTAGGATATAATATCGCCAGAATTCGTATTTAGTGTTTCGACCGTAATACCGTATCTACCCGGCTGCAAGCGTGTAGACAGAAGTTCTGGAGGCAGTGCCTTGAGCATTTTCTCATCTGAATTCTCAAATCTCCAGTGATCACTAAGAAAAGCTGCAACTGCAGCGGAAGTTTGTGTTTTTGCAATCTCCATACAGGTTATCTTCTTATCCTTGATATGGGTGCATGAACTCAATAAAAGTAGTAGTAACATCAAAGTTTTCACAAGTCGATTTTAGCCAAAGTTTCTTCTTATTGTAAAGGTGGACTCGTTTTAAGTGGGACTGATTCTCTACACACAAAATTTCTACAACCGATCGTGACTACCGAACGTGAGGTTCCCGGTGAATTATCTCAATAGATTTTATGGTGATCGATAAAAAGAGTTTACTGTGGAATCTTTTCCACAGTAAAGGAGGTTGAAAGCTGACTCTGTTTCTTGGACCACATGAAGGTCAAGTCGTTGAATCCCACTCTGCAAAATTTTGGTTCCCAATTATTAAAAGTGCTTCCATGGGAGCCACCAACACGATTCTTTCTAAATTCATAGATTCTAAAATCTGCTTCAGATGGCAAACATTTTAGGACATAACTTCGCGCGGATTTTGGCGCTATTATTACTTTGCGTGCTTTTAACCGCCGACAGCAAAGAATCCAACTTTTGACTAACTCTTACGAGGACAGAATTTTGTAATTCAAGCATTGCTACATGATGGTGTACGTCGCCATAGCTACCTTGAGGTGCCGATCTGATATCTTTCGCTAATTCGCTCAGGGCGACACGTAACAGAGGGTTGCTAATATTTTCGAGTTCAGATGTTATTCCCCAAGCAACCTGGTTTGCCATATTACGTCTGATTTCAAAAGTCCTCATATGATAATTAAGATCACCGGATCCGTGGGTATAATCTGTCATAGCTTCAACGGCAACGCGAAGTCCCTTTAAGTACCCAATCTCCCGCGCACTTACTATTGTCTCTCCTTGCACTACCAACTTAGTAAGAGTCGCGACCTTTTCAGAAACTCGTACCAGAACTACCATCTGTTGGTTCTCGAGCCCCACATGATAATTGAGGTCGCCATAGCCACCTTGAGGTGCTGACCATATGTCTTTGACAATTTCCTCAAGGGAAACCCTCAGCAGTGGGTTTGATATTAAGGGTGCTTCATTATATATCCCCTGAGCAATCTGGTTTGCCATATTACGTCTGATTGCAAAAGTCCTCATATGGTAATTAATATCGCCGTATCCGGGGGCATTATCTGTCATCATCGCCATTGCAGGTTTAATTCCCTGAAGAAATCCTTCATCAAATGCCTGTGTCTGGCCATTGGCCGCACTCATGGTCACAGTTGTCAAAAAGATGGTCAGAAAAAAAATATAGGATGCCTTTAATTTTAACATATTTACCTCAGCCAAAGCAAAATACAAATAGTGTGCCAGTTCACCGTCGCACGCGCGCGAAAAACTCCTCAAATAAATTTCACCAATCTTTAGGTGAGGGCCTGGAGATGCTTTGGAAGTTTTTTTCGTTTCCAGAATTCGCGTCGTTCTAAAAAATTTGAAGTGTTTTAATCACCAAGACAAACATTCAAGCCGCTCTCTTTTAATTGGACAGCAATAGGGCTTCCAGTGTT
Organism: uncultured Bdellovibrionales bacterium; assembly: GCA_964415155.1. Lineage (GTDB taxonomy): Bacteria > Bdellovibrionota > Bdellovibrionia > Bdellovibrionales > SG-bin7 > CAYPZY01. The sequence goes on along the minus strand of CAYPZY010000204.1, from coordinate 1,629 downwards.
AGGAATTCCTGGACGATCACTCAAGACATCAAACGCCCAACCCTAAACTTCAAACCAATCACAAGTAAAGCATCCCAAGAGTTCTTCTTTAGAAGGAGTGATTATTTTTCTCTTTTGATCAATAAACTTTAAGACGAGCCGTTGAATCTCATAAAAGTCTTTTCTGGAGAGAGAAGTGATCGATGTGTAGTGAATACTTTCTTTTTTCTGAGCCTGAGCATCCACAATGGCCTGGTTTCTCCAATTTAAATGGTTCATTGAGTTGAAGATTGAATTACGGGGAAGATGAATAATTTTATTTGTTGCTGACCAACTATGTCCTTTTTTTACCGCCAAGCCAATTTTGGAAAGTTGCTCAAGTATTTTCGAAACCTCGGGTTCATCAATGCGAAAATGCTTGGCAAGATCCTTCACCGTTTGGAGTTCAAATATTGTAATTGCCATGTGGATTGCGCTGATCAACCACGAACTGTAGTAGAAGGCCTGACTCTGTTCATCGGTAATGTCTTCAGTTTTAAATCTTTTTGACAAGACGTTTTTTTCTTCTTTAATTTGTTTTAATTTTTTCTGAATTCGATTTTTTAGAAGTTGAGTGCCAGCGCGGGAGTAGTTCACAAGCTCAATAAAGTAGTCTTCTTCGGTATCGTCAAAATTCCAAAATCGGCATAGAGATGCCGCATGTTCAGGAGTGAAGTTCACTTGATGATGTAAAACTTGCGTGAAATAAGATTTTTGGCACCCCGCCGCTTCGGCAAGTCGGGTGAGGTAGCCCCGCTCAGAACTCGATTTTATCGTTGCTCGTAGAAAAGATTTATAATCATCGTAGTTAAAAACGTCCATTGATGCATGTATATAAAACGATAACAAAAATGTAAATAAATTAATAATAAATATATAGATCTCTCTCTTAAAAACCCTTAGATTGCACTTCGAGTTCCCAAGGAGTTGTTATGAAAAAGGTTTTTATAAGTCTAATGTTAAGCGCGAATGCATACGCGGGCGGTATGTCTTCGGGTGGAGATTGCGGCGGAGATTGTGCCCCAAGGGCAAATATGAATTGCTATTCGACTTCAAAAGTCTCAGGTCAAGAACGCTCAAAATACTGGGTATATTTTAGAAACAATTTGAGCTACACAGAACCCACGATACTTCATTTTGCGGATTGGACGGGCACTAAAACACCAGAACTTCGCCCTGATATCGAAGCTGTACCTGAAGTGGTCTTTGGCGATAATGCATTTATTTTAAATATTCAAGGGGATGGCTTATTATTACAAGTGGTGCTGACCCCACAAACCGATGAGAAACAGAGAGTATTCTTTAAAGGAACTGTGACAACAGGTCCAAGTTATGGCGTAAAACTTTTTATGGAACCAATGGTTTGTTACCGCTGAGCCCTGACCAAACATTTCCATTCTTGGAGCTGCCAACTTGAAAGGAAATTGCTTCCAGAATACAGAATACCGTTAACAGTATTCCGTATTCAGTATTGCAGATCGCCAGGTTAATAATTATTTACTGAGAAATAGATCCGAACATCTGTTTGCAAGTGCTGAACCACCGACTAAGTGCGGGCGGCCCTGGACCTAAGAACTGGAACATTTGAAAGTTGAGTCTTCTGGCGTCAAA
>CAYPZY010000203.1:0-5818 GCA_964415155.1 uncultured Bdellovibrionales bacterium | reverse complement strand
GTACCGTGCCAACTTGCGCGGATACGACACATTCTTTGGGGAATGAAGTAGGACAACTTCTCGGTCAGCACCAAACGCCGAGATAGAAAAAACCATACTAAGAAATATAAAAGAAGCAATTGATGTTTTCACACAAAACCTCCGTCTAATTCCCATGCAAGGAGATATGCCAGGTTTTTGCATTGAATTCTGTAAAATATTTTTACAGAATTCGATTCGATTCGATTCTAGCGAAATAACAACTGGTTAGATGTGCTTGTCAAATTACCCGACACTAATGTGACCAATAAGGGCTCCATTCCTCAGAGAGCAAACTGCTCATTTACGCAATTTTGGAAAATAGCTCCGTCACATAAACGCAGCTCCAAACATATCACACCTTAAGAGCTGACCCTATTGGGCAAATTGTCCCAATTAAAAATATTTTTTTGGCCAAGACGAATTGATTCAGTTCCATCATTTGGCACACACGATGCTACTTAGACACCATCATCAAAAGGAGGAACGACCGTGGGAACTTTACATTTTCTTAAAGCTAAACGTTTGGAGCGGCGGAAAAAAGGTGACTCAAAGAAACAGAACGAAGGTTTTTCCCAAAAAGTGAGCGACAAAGAGGGTAATTATGACATTGATGGCGTCTCACAAGAGAATCAAAAGGTGATCATTGCTTCAGCTGACAAACCAGCCCAACCATCACCGACAGCTACAATGAAAGAGAATCGGGCCAAGTCGCAAGCGACTTAACTAAAAGGCTTGACGCCCACAATAGACAATTGATTTAGTGACTGGCATGTATCATTTCTTTGCTCACCTATCGCGAATGAAGTTCATTGACCGCTGGAGTCTCATGCGTTGCACCCATCGGGAAAATGTTCAAGAACACAGTCTGCAGGTGGCGGTAGTTGCTCACGCCTTGGCACTCATTAAAAACAAATACTTTGCCGGTAGCATTTTACCGGATCGAGTTGCCCTACTGGCTATTTTTCATGACGCTACCGAGGTTTTGACGGGCGATTTGCCAACACCCGTAAAATATTTCAATGGTGAGATACGTGAAGCCTACAAAGCTATCGAAGGTCATGCCATTGATCAGCTTCTGCTACTACTTCCCGAAGATTTGCGAAAAGAATATCAGAACCTTCTCGAAATTGCCGACGACGAAAAGGAGGCAAAAACGCTCATCAAAGCTGCTGACACTCTTTGCGCCTACATTAAATGCCTTGAAGAAAGAAGCACTGGTAACCATGAATTCAGTCGGGCCCAAAAAAGTATTGAAGAAAAGCTGAATGTCTATCGGCACATGCCCGAAGTAGATTATTTTATTAGAAACTTCGTTCCCAGCTTTAACCTCACACTCGATGAAATCAGCACACCACTCAAAATCTAAAGTGAATTTAAAGGATATGTTCCGCAAATTTGCGCGAACAACCTCAGATATGGCTGGCACACCCGCCATTTTTATATTTGCACTTCTAGGAATAGTTGCGTGGTTGATCTCTGGTCCTTTTTTTTCTTATTCCGATACCTGGCAACTTGTCATAAACACAACGACGACCATCATCACATTTTTGATGGTCTTCCTTATCCAAAATGCCCAAAATAGAGATGCGCGGGCAATTCATCTAAAACTTGATGAATTGGTAAAAGCCCTAAAAGGCGCGCGCAACGAGTTTATTGATTTAGAAAACCTCACTGACGAAGAGTTGGAATTGAAACAAAAAGAATTTAAACAATTACATGACAAGTTTAGTTCTCATCTCTCGCAGCGGCGCAATCAAGAGTAATTAAACGGCTTGCTCTGGCAATGCCGCAGGTTGCGTTTTTCGCATCTTGAGTGGCAATTCGATGATGAAGTTGGAACCCTGATTAACAGTGCTTTCAAGACGTATCTTTCCTTGATGACCCTTGACGATCTCACTCACGATGTAAAGTCCTAGGCCTAGGCCACTGACGTTCGAGTTGGTGGCGCGAGAGAATCTTTCAAAGATTACATTCTGTGCTTCTGCAGAAATCCCTGGACCGCTATCTCTAAAGCTAAGAATTGCTTTGTCATCAGATGTTTTGAGTGAGACCTCAATTTTTCCGCCTGGCGCGTACTTCAGAATATTCGAAATCAAATTATCGATGACTTGTTCAATACGTGTTAAGTCGAAACGGCCGATGACATTTTTTTGGATATTTAGGACGACTTCGCAGCCAGCTTTTGCCAACAAATCAGTAAAGCGATTGGCCATGTCAGTGACGGTTTCAGATAAATTTATTTGTTCGAAATTAAAGCTTAGACGACCAGCCTGAATGCGAGAGACATCAAGAAGGTCCTCGATCAGATTATTCAAACGCTGCACCTGCTTATGTGAGAGGTCAAAAACCTTTACTAATTTTTCAACCGACGGAAGTTTACCCTCGTTATTTATCGTCTTCTGCATCAACTGAATCTGCAAACTCAGCGACGTTAGCGGAGTTTTTAATTCGTGCGATGCTATGGAGAGAAATTCATCTCGAGTTCTAATGGCTTTCTGTGCTTCGTAAAAAAGGATGGAATTTTCAAGAGCGAGTGCCGCCTTACGTCCTAGCTCTTCTGCGATCAACAAATCGTATTTATTGTAAATCTTGCCGGAGTCTGAACTCAGAAAGGTAATCGCGCCGTAAACCTTGTCCCTGGAAGTTAAGGGCACCATCATGGCCGATTGCACTTTCAAATGACGTAGAATTGTCAGATGCTCATCGTCGATTGCTGCGGCAGTTAGCAGGTCATCCGTAACATGTGGATAAAACTCTGACCGGCCTGTCTTCAAGACATTTGCAGCGCCCTTCGAAGCGTTCCAATTTCGTGGAAATTTTTTTTGCAAATTTTTTGCCCATTGCAGTTTTTCTGTGTTTGGAAAAGCCATTGCAATGTTGCGAGGAGGAAGGCCTTCTTTTTCATTCACATCGACGATACACCAGTCCGCCAACTCCGGGACCACCAAATGGGCCAAACCCTGTAAGGTTTCCTCATAATTAAGAGAGGACGCCAAAAGTGCTGAGGCCTTTGCAAGAAAATCGTTACGTTCGCGCATAAACTTTGCCTGCTTTTGAATGGTGATATCGCGAATATAACCTATGTATTTGACAGAATCGGTGTAAGGCACTGTTCGCACCGTTAATTCGATCGGGAATTCTGTTCCGTCTTTACGGAGTGCCGAAAAATCCGTATTTCTTTCGATAGAGACAATTTTATTAGATCGAGTTGCCGCGTGAAATTTTTGCCGATGAAACTCCCGCCATTTTGTCGGGATAATGTATTTGGCCATCTCTCTACCGAGGATCTCCTCTCGCTTGTAACCAAACATTCTCTCAGCGGCAGGATTAAACTCCGTAACGTTACCATCGACATCAATGGAAACAAAGGCATCGAGAGTGGCGGTAAGAAAAATGCCCTTTTGAATTTCTCCCTTTTTTGCCCGGTCGGTAGCTTGAACTCGCTCACAGATTGAAGCTGCCAAAACCAAACCGGTAACGGAGAGAACAGATAGAAAGCTATGTAAAAAAAGAAGATTGTCGCGCAGAGGACCGTAAGTGAATGGTCCGAAGCCTTCCGCAGTACCAACTATTGAAATAATTGAAATTATAAAAATGGTGAGAGTTGTACCCGACAATCCCATTCTTAACGCCGCCCAAATCACAAAGGGAAAGAATAAATAAGAGAGCGTCAGATCTGGAATCCCCAAATTACCCAGGATACCGCCGTAAACGGCAATTCCCGCAAGAATTAAGCAAAAGCTAAAGAGGAAATTCTCCGCCGCACTGACGGTGCGCAATTTTAGTTTTTTATGTGCTAACGGAACTAAGAGCACGGGAGCAACAATAAGTTCACCTAAAATATCGCCAACCCACCAGACCCTCCAAGTAGACCAATAACCCTGAAAGCCTTCGACATTTCCCAGTTCCAAAGCGAGAGTCCCCAGAGTTGCGCTCACCATGGTACTGATGAGGACAGCAAAAATAAGAAATCTTAAAACATCCCGGACTCGTGAAAATGATTTATCAAAATTCACCTGATGTAACAAATAAGTACCTACAATGGCTTCAAGAGAATTTCCGAGTGCCATCAATATCGTTACCCAGAAGGGACCGCCTGCTAAGAAGTTGACGGCAAAAGCGCTAGCAAAAACCGCGGGCCACATGCGATAACCACCCACAAGTAATGCTGCGAGTGCGATTCCACTCGGCGGCCATACAAGTGTAGCGAAGCCGCTGTAGTTATCCATCATTAGACCGGTTCGAGCGGTTGCGAAATAACTCACAAAAACCACGGCGAGCTGTGCCCAATAGGATTTTCTAATGTAAGTCATTCCTTCACCAATATAAGCCAAATTTCCCCCGAGGACACTGGCCTATCACAGCAAAAAAAAATTTGGTAGCTGTCGAATTGTCTTAGGAAAAAATTAACAAAATAAAACCAGTAGAGTTTACCCACGAGAGGTGGTCTTGAGTTTGCACTAAATTTTTTTGCAGAATGAAATAGGCAAATCACTTCCCGGAAGGGGCAAAAATGCCAAAACGAGTGGGATTAAATTTAACAATTGTGATTTTAAGTGCAACATTAGCTGCTGCACTCCCAGCGGCCAGTGAGGATTGCACCTTCAAAAAAATCTACTGTAAAGCGCGCACAGATCGCGTCGCTATGATTAAGAGCCCAACGGTTCGCGTGAATTGCAACCTCGATGCAGCTGTCGAAGAAGCGTTGATAAGGTTGTGGAATCAGTGCGGAGGGATTCATAGTACGCAATGCCAGAAACCAATTAGCTGTTTTGCGCTCGATGCGACTGATAGCGAAACTGAAGTCCGCCACTATCCTCGCTGACTAACCGACGTGGCTCATTTCGTCTCGCTGAGCAGACAATCCAAAACGTTTAAGAAGCAGTTTAGCGGTTCTTTCTCCTGAATCAATGGCACCGCTAACGGTTCCTCTTTCACTAGGAGCGGAAAACGCCTCTCCCGCAAAATAGACAGGATCACTATTTTGCATCTTAAGACGAGAGAATCTTTCAACCTCACCCACCACTGGGTAACTGTACGCCCCCATCGAAAACGGATCCTTGCTCCAATCGTGAGTGTACCAGTTTTGCACTTGGCGTTTAATAAATGAAATTGATTTACCGGTAATTTGCGCCAAAGAATTTAATGCTGCTTCTACTTTTTCTTTTTCGCTCCATAATGACATCGCTTGCGCCTTCGGACCACCTTGCCACGCCACAAGTAATGGTACACGCAGAGGCATCATCGTCCACCACGTTGGAAAACTGGCAGCATAGTCGCCGTGTAAAAAACTAATTGGTTTTTTAGAAAGCTGCTCCCAAAAGCGTGACTGAAATGTGAAGGTAATCTTTTGCACGTTTCCCATATGTAAAGCTGATCGTATTACTGATAAATTTTTAGGTTCCGGATCGAACTCGATTCCAGCTTCTGCAGAAGAAGGAGCCTTCAACACACCAATGGGCACGGTCATCACCAAACACCGCGCTTTTAAGACCTTAGCTCTCTGATCAATCGTTGACTGGACTTCGACCTGCACTTCGTTTTTTCGCCAACTGACTTTTTTAACTAAAGTATTGAGATGCAAATGATCGCTCGTAAAGCCATGAACAAAACCAAGAATAAGTCCTTCATAACCTTGGGTGAGTTTAAAGAGATCAGGTTGATCTAAACCTTCATCGTCCTCAGCCAACGCTAGCCCCCTGCTGCTCATCAAATCAAGCGCTGCTGCGTGAAAACCTTCGACGTAAGATTTAAAATTTCCTAATTGGGTTGAGCTCAAACGCTTTTTGAGACCTTG
>CAYPZY010000202.1:0-5837 GCA_964415155.1 uncultured Bdellovibrionales bacterium | reverse complement strand
TGCAATCTCGGTGTTTTTATAAAATTGTGAGATCATTTGGTTATCGATTTTGCTCAAGCCGCCCGCTAACACACCTGCCTGACTCAAGCCTCCTCCTAACAGAGCTAAGAGTCGCACAACTGCCGCTACCACTGGCTTTTTTCCCCAGGCAAGACCCGCGCTCCCAGCCACGATTGCTATGAGTGAGCCGATCGTAGCAATATCAGCACCGTCTTCTTTCACGCTTTTTTCCAAGATAGCGAGGTTGGAGTCAAGCAAAGTAAGTTTTTCTCGAATTTCCTCAATTTGAGAGCGAGCAGCGATAGCAGTCTCAGCCGCAATAGCCGCGGTTCTGCTTTGCTCTCCAGCCAAAACTGAACTCTGGGCAACAAGTGATACTAATAGTGAACAAGTAATTAATTTTTTCATCATTTCTCCTTTGGGCCCGATAACGTCATCACTGTCAAAAACTAAGACAGCAGAACCTCGCTCAGATCTTATTAATCAATTTGAATAGTCAGCAGAAATTGATTGCACGAATGGTGCCGCATCGAAGACGGCGACATCCAGAAGAGCGGCAAAAACCGCTCAACAGTCATGAGCTTAACGCAACCGCGCTACAAAAAGGAACCTGGTACTTAATGCCGCTGCTGCTCGTGGCCGGTGTATTTGGCTTTCAGAGAGAAATCGTTGGCGGATTTCACTTTGAAGATTTCTTTGGGATGTTTGATGTCCAAAGCGTTTACCAAAACCTGGTCAACGTGATCGACTAAAATGATCTTGAGATCGCGAAGAACTTCTTTAGGAATGTCTTTGAGATCTTTTTCATTTTCTTTGGGTACGATCACTACGGTGATACCACCGCGGTGAGCTGCCAGAACCTTTTCTTTCAGACCACCGATAGCAAGTACGCGGCCACGAAGAGTTACTTCGCCAGTCATTGCGACGTTTCTGCGAACTGCAATTTTGGTGATCGCAGATACGATACTTGTGGTGAGCGCGATACCGGCAGAAGGGCCATCCTTTGGAATAGCCCCTTCGGGAATATGAATGTGGACATCATGATTGGCAAAGTAGTCGGCTGTATAACCAAAAAGAGGACCACGGGATCTGACATAACTCATCGCCGCTGAACAAGATTCTTTCATCACATCGCCAAGCTGACCTGTGACGATGAATTTACCTTTGCCAGGGACGATACTGACTTCAACAACTAAAAGATCGCCGCCTACTTCGGTCCAAGCAAGACCGTTGGTAAGACCAATTTCATTATCCATTTCGGCTTTACCAAATTTGTACTTATGAGGACCAAGATACTCCTCAACCTTTTTAGGTGTAATGACCACACCTTTGATCTTAGCAGCCGAAACTTTCTTTTTCGTTTTACCGCCTTTAACCATTTCCTGTTTCACGATATCGCGAGCAAGCTTACGACAAACGGTCGCGACTGTTCTTTCCAGATTTCTCACTCCTGATTCGCGAGTGTAGTAGCGAATAATGTGACGAAGAGACGCATCATTAAAGGAAATTTTTCGATCACCCAAACCATGGGCGTTTAGTTGTTTTGGAACAAGATATTTTTTCACGATATGGAATTTTTCATTCTCGATATAACCTTCGAGGTGAATGACCTCCATACGATCAAGTAAAGGTCGTGGAATTGTATGAATCGAGTTGGCGGTTGTAAAAAACAACACGCGAGACAAATCGTATTCCACTTCCAAATAATGATCTTGGAAATTGCAATTTTGTTCGGGATCTAAAACCTCAAGAAGAGCTGATGACGGGTCACCTTTGAAGTCGTTACTCATTTTATCAATCTCATCTAACAACAAAACGGGATTGTTGTGAGCTACCTTACGCATACCCTGAATAAGTTTTCCAGGCATCGCACCGACGTAGGTTTTTCGATGACCACGAATCTCCGCTTCATCACGAACGCCGCCCAAAGAGATCCGGGCGAATTCGCGATTAAGTGCGCGAGCAACAGATTTTGCAAGTGATGTTTTACCAACCCCGGGAGGACCGACGAGACAAAGAATAGGACCCTTCATGTCTTCAGCAAGGGCTTGAACCGCTAAATGTTCTAAAATTCGCTCTTTAACTTTTTCTAATCCCCAGTGATCCTCATCGAGAACCTTCTCCGCATAATCGAGATCATTGCGTTGTTTGGAGTACTCTGCCCAAGGAAGAGCGAGAAGCCAGTCAATATAATTGCGCACAACGGCCGCCTCAGCGCTCATTGGCGACATCATTCTTAACTTTTTGATTTCCTTTTTTACTTTGGCTTTCGCCTCTTGCGACATTTTCTTTTTTTCTGCTTGCAGTTCTAACTCTTGAAGTTCAGCAGAATAATCGTCTTGTTCGCCGAGCTCTTTCTGGATCGCTTGCATTTGCTCATTGAGATAGTACTCTTTTTGCGAACGTTCCATTTGCTTTTTGACTCTTGTGCGTATCTTCTTCTCAACTTCGAGGATCTCTATTTCACCTGTCATTAAATTCAACAGTTCTTCAAGACGCTGAATAGGATCGATGATCTCTAAGATTTTTTGCTTGTCTTCAAGTTTCAAGTTCAGTTGCGCGACGATGATGTCGGCAAGCTCCCCTGTTGACTCAATCGAAGTCACACGCATTAAAATTTCAGGTGGAATGCGTTTGTTTAATTTCACGTAAGTTTCGAATGTTGACTTCACCGAACGCATCAGCGCTGCGGATTCAACCGTATTTTCGGGAGGCGCCGCCAAAACCTCAGCTTGCACCATAAAAATGGTATCGGTTTGCAGGAACTCCACGATTTTGGCGCGGCGTTTACCTTCGACAAGAACCTTAACCGTGCCATCGGGTAAACGTAAGAGCTGGATGATAGTCCCGATAGTTCCGATATTATAAATTTCTTTGGGTTCGGGATTGTTGGTCTTAGCTTCCCTTTGTGCAACCAATAGAATGTCTGTTTGCTCTGACATCGCTTTTTCCAGAGCATTGATACTTTTTTCACGGCCAACAAATAGCGGCATCATCATATGTGGAAAAATGATGAGATCGCGCAACGGCAACAATGGTAATTTTAGTGAAGTCTCTTTTGGTTTATTCTCAGCCATGTCTAAATCCCTTCCTTAGTGACAGGCTGAAGAGTTTTTCCGGTTACTTAAGCGCTCTCGGCGTTATCATCTTGCTCGCCGCCACCCGCTCTGGGTTTCACTGGTTCACCTTCGGCCCTGTATACCAACTTTGGAGGTTCCTTTTTGAGGATGACCTCTTCGTCTATTATACATTCTTTTACGTTTGCCTTGGAAGGAATTTCATACATGATGTCGAGCATAGCTTCTTCTATGACGCTTCTTAATCCACGGGCACCTGTCTTGCGAACCATGGCTTGTTGAGCCACGGCCTTTAGGGCAGCCTCAGTAAATCGCAGATCAACATTTTCGTAACTGAAAAGTTTTTTATACTGCTTAGTAAGCGCATTTTTGGGTTTTATTAAAATATCTAATAATGCACGTTCTTCGAGCGGATCAAGAACTGTGATTACGGGTAAGCGACCAATAAACTCAGGAATTAACCCGAATTTTACTAGGTCGTCTGGCTCCACTTTGTGCAAAATATTTTCTTTTGATTTTTCGGCTTCCGTTTGGATCGTGGCGGTAATACCGATCGATTTGTTTGCAATTCTGCGCTCTATGATTTTTTCAAGACCTACAAAAGCGCCACCGCAAATAAATAAGATGTTAGTCGTATCGACTTGTACGAATTCTTGTTGTGGATGTTTGCGACCACCTTTTGGAGGTAAGTTTGCAACTGTTCCTTCAAGAATTTTGAGCAAAGCTTGTTGAACGCCCTCACCGCTCACATCGCGAGTAATTGATGGGTTTTCACTTTTTCGAGAAATCTTATCGATCTCATCGATATAAATCACACCCTTTACGCATCTTTCGATGTCATAGTCGGCTGCCTGCAAAAGATTTAAAACAACGTTTTCCACGTCTTCACCCACATAACCAGCTTCGGTTAGTGTCGTCGCGTCGGCCATGGCAAATGGTACATTGAGAACACGCGCGATCGTTTGCGCCAATAAAGTTTTTCCTGAACCTGTTGGGCCAATTAAAAGAATGTTACTCTTAGAAATTTCAACGTCGTCTTTAGACTTCAAAGCGTTGATACGTTTGTAATGGTTATGAACTGACACCGATAGCGCCTTTTTCGCGCGCTCTTGATCAATCACATATTCATCAAGATACGTTTTGAGCTCAGATGGTTTGGGAACTTTGAGATTTCCTTTTACCGTCTCTTCCCGCTCACGCTCTTCGGAAATGATATCATTACAAAGATCGATGCACTCATCACAGATGTAGACGCTGGGACCAGCTATAAGCTTCTTTACTTCTTTTTGACTTTTACCGCAGAAGCTACAAGTTAGAGACCCATATCCATTAGCTTTCTTACTCATCGTTTACCTTTCGGCCTTAATGCTTTTTCTAAATTCCACCACTTTATCAGCGATACCAAATTCGACAGCTTCAATAGGAGTCATGTAATTATCGCGATCCATGGCTTTATGAAGCTGTTCCATTCCGCGACCTGTGTGACGGTGATAGATCTCCGTCAACTTCTCTTTTGTCTTTATCATTTCTCGCGCCTGAATTTCAATATCTGTTGCTTGTCCGGAAATGCCGCCTCCAGAAATTAATGGCTGATGTATCATAACCTTACTATGTGGCATGACAAAACGCTTACCTTTTGCCCCGGCAGTTAGAAGTAACGAGCCCATGCTCGCCGCCATCCCAATGCAAACAGTGGAAACATCACATTTCACAAACTGCATAATATCGTAAATTCCCAAACCAGCGGTAACACTTCCACCTGGAGAGTTAATGTACAAATGAATATCTTTTTCTGGATTTTCCGACTCTAAAAATAACATCTGAGCGATGATTAAGTTAGAGACCTCATCAGTGACTGGAGTCCCAAGTATGATGATTCGATCCTTAAGAAGACGCGAATATATATCGTAACTTCGCTCGCCTCTTGATGTATGTTCTACGACTATAGGTACTAATGGCATGGACCACCCCTTCTTTTCGCATCCATCTACTTACCACATGATGAGTCTAAAAACCCATCTAACATTTCCTTGTCGGTGTTTTTTCTCACCTATTAAATACCTAACATAATTTAAAAAAACTTTACCATTCGAGGCGCGATATGTTAGATTTCGCATCTTAATGAAACATCCTTCTTTTGCTCTGCATAATGTAGATCGAAAAGACAATAATTGGGAGCATCACCTATGAAATTGGAATTTAAAAAGTTCGGCAAAGATAGTTCTGCACAGACCTTAGTCGTATTTGCCTTCAAAGCCGAGTCGCGTGAGAAAGATTCTAAAGCAAGCAGCAAGTCTAAAGACAAAACTAAGGAAAAATCTAAATCTGAGAAAAGTAAACCAGTCTTTGGTCCAGTCGATGATGCGATTAAACATCTTGCTACAGAAAGTGACTTCACCGGCAACGGCCGCGAAACTATCTATTTTCGTAATCAGAATATTGCAGGATGTAAAAACATTCTTCTCGTCGGCCTTGGAAATAAATCTGTTTTTTCCGTAGAAGCGCTTCGCCAAGCAACTGCCGATGCCTATAAAGCTATTGCTGCCGCCAAAGTTGCGTCGGCAGGTTTTCATTTTGGCACACTTAATTTATTGAAAACAAAAAAAGATGTCCTCGCTCAAGCAATGACAGAGGGACTTCTCCTCGCCGCTTACAATTTTGATGAATGCAAAAGTAAAAAAGAAAAAAATAAAACCGAAGAAATTATTTTCTTTTCTGAAGCACTTGGTGACAAAAAACTGGTTGATGCCGGCATTGATC
>CAYPZY010000201.1:0-5859 GCA_964415155.1 uncultured Bdellovibrionales bacterium | reverse complement strand
TTTGACGCCAGAAGACTCAACTTTCAAATGTTCCAGTTCTTAGGTCCAGGGCCGGAGGCGAGCATTTTTCAGTTGCCGCTCCTATAGCGTTAAGATGTCAGGCGGGCACCAAGGTACTTAGGCCGTTTATGAAACAAAAACAATGGGAGCTGATCTCTTTTAATAGAGAAACAGCGATGAAGCTAATTGGTTTGGTTGGAGAAGCGCAAGTCCCTGGTCCAACGAAATTAGGAAACTAACTCGCTTTCCACTGCTCTGAAATCTTCTTCAAACTCATGCGGTTTAAGAAGTTCGAAAACGACATCCATACCGACAGTGCGTTGAGATCAGCAAACTGTCGGGGCAGATAGACAGGGCGATCGATAACACCTTGCTGAGAATAATCATAAAGAACGGCGACGTCTTCGAGAGTCACTTTTCCAGCGAATAAAAAAGGAATAAACTCCGGTTGACCGAGACGAATGCAAGAGCGAATGAAGTTGTAAACATTCACGAAGCCTTTGCAATAGGAAATGTCTTTGGTAAAAGGAGCTCCGCCTTCCAAAACGCCGCCACGAAAAACGCGTTGGGCATTGCGGATCGCCTCAACATCGGACTGACCAAGGCCGCGAAAATAATTGGCGATCTCTAAAATGTTGGCACCGCTCTCAGCCATGTCACAAACAATCAGACGACGGTTGATTCTTTTAGCGCGCTCGGGAACAGAAACAAAGTTAAAAACTTCCATGATCACCGCCAGGCCTTCTTGAACTGCGGTGGTACACGGCGGTCCTTTTGCCAAAAAACCTGCACAACTCTGGCGTTGTCCATTGAGAGTTGTTCCAACGTGAACCCAACCCTCGTGAACTTCAAAAATATCAATGTCGCGCGCGCTGAACATCAGACCACGTTTTATCTTAATATAGTCAGAACCCGCAGAAGCATCAGATAAAATCCCGTCGTCAAGCTTAACCACAACTTTGTCCTGGCCAAAATAGCTTGATAAACGCAAATTTAGTTCTTCTACGACTTTTTCAGAAGAAATATTTCTATCAAATGTGCGACCGAGTTGGTGACCTTCTAACGAATCCAGGATCTCTCCCAACATAACACCCAGTTGGTGAACCGTCGTTCTACCATCATCGAAAAAGTCTTTTGGACTTCCGAACAATAAACGCGAATAATTGTAAAAGTCTCGTGTCCCACGACCGACCAGCATGCGCACGACATTTTCGTACTGTTCGCAGTTGCGTACTAAAATTCCCGCTAAGCCATCGTGAGGCCCTAACTCGAGGCGAATTTTCTCGCGAATCGCCTTGAACTCCTCGATTTTTAAAACCGGATCAAAAGATAATGGCGAATAATTGTCTGGACCAATGTCGGGAATTTCTTTAAAAGACGTGCGAATAAAAAAGTCATTAATACTCGCATCCCACTTAACAGCATCTAAAATGCGAATCGGCTTTTGGGCGGCGACGATCGCTTTTGAAAACGTCGCAATTTTTTCTTTATACGCAGCCGTCGACATATTCACTTATCGAGAATAGACGCCTCAAACTTTAATAGGAGTTCCCATAACAAATGGCAATAAGATAGAAACAAGAATTAGCAAAATGATGATCCACTCTAAGGTCTCCATGCGAAACGTACTACTTTGGTCGTTAAGCTTTTCATACATGCTTTCAAGCGCATTTATTTTACGAAGAATACTCGTATCCCACTCGGGTAAATGAAAACGCGCTGAGGCCAAGCGGTAAACACGAGCTAAGTACTGGTCTCCCAGAAGCTTAATGGCGTTATTGATACCCTCAAAGAGCAAAGCGCTGTCGGCTTGCATGCGACCAATGCGGCGAAGTTCGCTGTTGGCGTGGCCTGGTACAAAAAATCGCCGGGTTGCCAGCTTGCTTACCAGTTCGTAAGCACGATCTAACGAATGATCCAGCTTTAAATCCAAATAGGTCAGCTCCAATAGCTCGACGTTGGCAAATTCGAGAACCGAGCGAACATCCTGAGCTTTGGTATCAAACAAAATAGCTGTATTCCAGTCAATGAGAAGCAGATCATTAGGCGTGTAAGAAAGATAAGCCCAAGTGGCGTCCCTCACTTCGTCGTCAGAAAGTGACTGTTCTTCAGAACGTAAAATTTTTGCTAAAGTCTGTAAATTGTTTTTCATTAAATCAGATAACGACAAAGAACTTTCTTTGATTTGAAAAATTTTGTACTCTTCAAAATGTTCATTCATCATCAATTTGGAAATGGCCGGAGAAATAGTATTCACCAAACTTTCAACCAATTGACGACTGTGCTTTTCTAACTCTTCATTTTCATAGAGAGCATAACTTAAGCCGACCAAACTATCGAGCGTCCCCGAAAAAGGAATATTTATGGCAACGGAAATAGCACCGAAATCAAAAATCGTAGCCTCAGCTTCCGGCAAAGCTTTGCAATTACCGACAGAGATTTCTGCCATTGGATAAGTTAGTTTTAATGGCGCTGGTTCAAATTCGAAGTACCACGGAGCCCTTCTATTTTGTCTGACTTTTGTTCGTTCGGCAAACTGAGTAAATCTTTTCTCGGCGAGGTTTAAATCTATGGAAAAGCCGACATCGAAGGCAAAATAAACGTAGACGTTACCTCGGTCAATTTTGACTTGTTGATCTGCCATAGACATCCTCAAATCTCACGACATCATCTAAATGCGGTGTCGAAACTTCGAAGATATCAGAGTCTTCAATGGCCGTCATACGATGCTTCCGCTTTGGCAAAATATGGTGCGCCTCGCCTTTATTTAGAATCATTTTTTCGAGGCGGCCATTTGCGTCTTCATAAAGAAACTCAATCTTTCCTGAATAAACCAAAATGGTCTCTTCCTTAATGATATGGTGCTGCAGCGAAAGTTTCTGTCCTTTGTTGATGTGCAAAATTTTACCAACATAGCTGTCAGTTTTCGCCCAAATCAGCTCATAACCCCATGGCTTCTCGACCCGTTGAATTTGAAGTGATTGCATAGATAAATACCGTAACCTCCTTAGTATTTCGTGTCTATCGGAAAATAACCTTTCAAAAGCGTTTTTGACTGTGGTAAGAGACTTAAATCCAACTAGTTAGGGAGATTAAAATTATGGGTAAAGAAGTAACTTTTAGTATCATCAAACCAAACGCCATCAAAAAGAATTGCGTTGGTAAAATTATCGAGAAATTTGAAAAGAACGGTTTAAAAGTAGCGGCCGCTAAAATGGTAGTTATTCCTAAAGCACAGTGTGAAGAATTTTATGCTGAACATAAAGCTCGGCCATTTTTTGGCGAACTCGTAAGCTTCATGACTAGTGGACCAGTGCTACTTATGGCGCTTGCTGGAGAAAATGCAGTTATGAGAAATCGCGAAATCATGGGCGCAACGGACCCTAAGAAAGCTGCACCTGGCACAATTCGCGCCGAATTTGGTGATAGCGTTGGTGAAAATGCGGTTCACGGCAGTGATAGCCCGCAAAGTGCTGACCGGGAATTGAAAATCTTTTTTGATTCTAAAGAGATTTGCAATAAGTAATCTTGTTAAAACCTGGTGATATTGTCGAGTTAGATGTCGACAAACTATCCTTTCAAGGCGCTGGCGTTGCGCGCTTAAACAACTTGGTTGTTTTCGTTGCGAACGCTGCGCCTGGTGACAAAGTTCTGGCTCAAATCACTGAAGCCAAAGCTCGGTTCGCAAACGCAAAAATAAGAGAAATCCTAAAACCATCTTCCCATCGAAGAAAGCCGCCCTGTCCTTACGTACCGACGTGTGGTGGATGTCAATGGCAACATATCGAGTATGCCGAACAGATAATACAAAAACAAAAAATGGTTCATGAGATTTTTAGTCGCCAGTTAAAGGGCATTTTCACGCAAAAAGAAATTCCTATCGTAGAAAGTAAAGAATTTAACTACCGTAACCGAATCCGCCTTCATTGGGACGGAAATAAATTGGGTATGTTTGCGGCAAAGTCGCGAGAAATCGTCGACGTCACGAACTGTTTGATTGCTGATGAAAAAGTGTCACAGCAAATAGCATCGGCTAAAGAGTCTTTACGAGGCAAATCAGAGCAAAATATTGATATTTCGACAACTAACGACATCAATTTGCAATTGCAGCCGATCGCCGAGTTGCCAGCATTTCGTCAAGTAAATGACAAAATGAATGAACGTCTGGTCACTTACACTTTGGACCAAATTCCTGCGGCGACCAGAATATTGCATGATTTGTATTGCGGGGACGGCAACTTTACTTTTGAAATCGCCAATAAATTTCCTAACTCTAAACTGTTCGCCGTGGAACTCAGCTCAAAAAGCATTGCGAAAGCGAAAAGCGCACAAAACCAGCGTGATCAAAGACGACAAATTGAGTTTATCAATGCCGATGTTAGCAAGTACTTAAGGAAAATGAAAACCTTAGTCGGAAGTACGGTTTTACTCGACCCGCCTCGAAGTGGTTGCGAAAAATCAGTCATAGACAATATTCTCACATTAGCGCCAGACGTCATCGTTTATGTCAGCTGCGATCCTATGACGCTCACTCGCGACTTATCTATTCTCTGCAAAGGTAACCAGCAACTAGGTTATGACCTTAAACAAGTCCAGCTCTTTGACATGTTTCCACAAACTTTTCATGTTGAAACTGTTGTTACACTTCACAAACGCCACTTCTGACACCGCGCATTTTTGCCCTCTTGATAAATTTTTGCTACCGTAAAATTGGTGAGTAAATTTATACCTTTATTTCTTTTTTTAATTCTGCAAATCACCTCTGCCTGTTCAAGCGCTAACAAATATGCGAACGGCAAAGAGCTAGCCCAAATTCATTTGCAGATTGGAACTCGCTATCTCACGGAAAGAAATTACCCAAGTGCTCTGAAAGAATTATTAGAGGCCGAAAAGTACGATAGTAATGATCCCATTATTCAAAATAATCTGGGTCTTGCGTATTATGTTAGAGCGGACTTCGAAAAAGCGAAGTTGCATTTGAAAAAAGCTATTTCATTGGATCCAAAGTACGGAGATGCGCGAAGTAATTACGGCAGACTTCTTTTAGACACTGGACATGCAAGCGATGCTGTTGAAGAATTTAAAACTGTAGTGAATGACCTCACCTATCCACAACCAGAAAAGGCGAAGGTAAATTTGGGCATCGCTTACTTAAGCGTAAAAAAATACAAAGATGCTGAAAAGGCTTTTGTATCTGCCATTGAGCTAAATAAAAACTATTGTCCTGCTTACATCTTTCTGGGGCGTTCTTTTTATGATCAAAATGAATTTGCCCGAGCTGCTAAACGATTAGATCAGGCGGTTGCTGTTTGTAAAAATGAAGGTTTTGATGAACCACAATATTTTAGCGCGATGGCCTACATGAAATTGGGCGAAAAAGAGAAAGCGATAGCGCGACTGGAAGAAATCGTGGATTTAACCCCGAAAAGTGCTTACGCAGAAAAATCACGACATTTTTTAAAATCACTGGACAGTAAGGAAACTAACCAATGAAAATGACCGGGCAAATTCTTAGAGAGAACCGAGAGAAAAAGGGTGTAACTCTTAGCGAAGTTGCAATGTCTACCAAAATCAATATCAAAGTCATCGAAGCTATGGAAAACGGTGATCTTGAGAATCTACCCTCCAAGACTTTTTTGCGCGGATTCGTACAAACTTACGGTGGCTATCTAAAAATCGATTCCAAGAGTCTGATGAACACTTTCATGGAAGAGATGGGTGAAAAAGAGGCGAAAGCAAAGCAGGCCACACTGGGAGCGCCTACCCCTGAAGAGCCAACAAAGACATCTATGCCTATGCCCATCGACGGTAACTCCTCTTCAATCGTGCAAAAGCTTATCATTGGCGTGGCGGTTGTGG
>CAYPZY010000200.1:0-5863 GCA_964415155.1 uncultured Bdellovibrionales bacterium | reverse complement strand
ATCGGGGTCGACGGGTCTTCCTAAATGATTAGCGCGGGGATTTTTTTGATTACATCGGCCACCGACAAAATGCACAGGCGTTTTTACGACGGCCCAAAGCAAAGAGTGTAACGCCTTAATGTCGTCGGGATAAAAGCGAATTCGCGTGCGGCCATCAAAAGCGACGACGTCCACCGCGCGGGTCGGTCGTGGTACCATAAACGATGCTGGTGCCCAACCGTGACAAATTCCCATCCAAGTCTCAAGTTTGCCCATTACCTTTGTTAATCGCGCTCCTTCTTGCCAAAGCGCGCGCGTGAGAGCACCCTCTCGATCATCAAAGAGAAGATCATACTTTTCTGCTGGAGAAAGGATATCAACCCACTCAGGGTTTCGTTGGTAGACCGCCTGAAAAGGATTGCTCGAGATGTAGCTGCGATTGGTTTGCCAACTATTAGAGCGAGGGAAATATTTATCTGCGTATCTCCATGCCGGTCCACCTTTAAAAAATGGCCAATAGTCATCAGACCATGGCTGAACGTTACTACGTCCGTTCAGCAGATTTCGTTTTTCCATATCAAGGAGTGATTCAACGTAATCAACTCCCTCAATGAGCTTGCGCGCATCATCTTTTGGCCTTGGTTCACTAAAGATATTCGCGTTATCTTGTGGTAAGAAATTTTCTCGCCATGCTTGTTTGTCTTTAATCGAAATGCCTTGAGTAGCTGTTGCCTGAATAAGGCCGTCGGCATCTTTTTTTAGAGGCGGAGTCGACTGCGCCTTTTCTGAAAATATGTTTTTTATTTCAGCCTGAATTTCCGCATCCGAAAAAGTGGGTAGTGTAGTATCGGCGACAGCAAGATGAATCCATCCAACTAAACAAAATAGCAAGACCATTGCCCCCTCCTCAATTTTAGTGAAAAGGAACTGCAAGTCCTATGCCTCGGATCGTCGTAAAGCTAGAATATTAGAATGTGGCTTCGGGGAAAATTGCCCGTTTCTTCCAAGGCGGTTCATCACCTAAGACCTTGTAGGGATCTCTTTCGAGGTCGACAGTGCGTGACCACTCCATACCTAAATATTCGTTTTGATCTCCAGGAGCATCTTGAGAGTCTCTCGCAGAAGGACTCTGACAACTGTCGCCTGGGACGTAAGCATCTGTTTTGCAAACGCTTAGTTTTACCGACATGACGTTGGACGTCTGCGTTTCAACCCAGCTTTTTAAAGGTAGTGGTTCGTTAGGTGAGATAGCAGGATCAAGAACAAAAGCTTCACCATCGACTGATACTAGTGGCGCTACATGGTACCACCAAGTAACTTGCCCATGAGGTGAGTTTTCCGTTTGCACTCTTAAATTTCCAAAAATAAATATCTTATTCACTGGTGGTATTTTCCACTCGATGAGTTTGCTCGCTGCCATCGCGGCTCTGGCAAAGCAGCCGTCGTCGGGGTAAAGCCAACTTATTCTTCGAGCAAATTCCGGTAAATCATTGGTGTAAAGGTAACGTTCGTCACGTACCGCCTCGAACGATTTCTGCATATATTCTTTTGAGGGCCATTTCACAATTTGGTTAGTATCGAGTTGATCAATGGTGACTGCAGACTCTTCAGCATTTTTTCCAAATGCCTTGCGCGCATTTTTAGACTGATAGATTTGTCGGTGCTTGTTGTAGAGCGATTGCCAATCTTGAAAGTCTAATCTGCGGGCGCTCTTAAAGTTTGCTTCATTGGCAGAAACACTAACAGCAATAAAATAAAGTGTAGAAAATAAAAGTTTTTTCACTTGCACCTCGAGTAGTAATTTTACGTGCCTGTGAAAACTTCGTCATTTCTCCAAATCAGTTCTAGTCCTTAGACTTCACCCACTTTTAGCGAGTCGTGGTTTTATTTAGGTCAAGAAATAGCAATGAAAACCCGAGACAGCATGCATGAAATTTATAGTTACTATTCTGCTCTTCATCGTTTCTGTAAACGCTGATGCAAAACTGTCAGCTTTCTTGGTCGCGAATCAATACAACACAGACGTAAAACTCGATTCGGGTTATTTAGGCTCTGTAACAATTGGTCAAACTGAAACAATAACCAATTATGGTGCCGGGTTGGGACTGCAAATTCCCATCAACAGTAAATGGAATTTTGAAATCGACGCTATTTACTTAGGTCGGGGTTACAAGGATACAACGACGGAATACTCATGGTGGAATTTGCAGATTCCCTTAATGGGACGCATTTGGCAGAGCTCAACTCTGAGTGGACTTGTCGGGGTAGTTGCTACCAATGCCATGGGTGAACAAAAACAAAAAGTTATTTTGACGGGAATGGAATCAGAGAAATCAATAGATGAAGTTATGAGTGCAACTGACATGAGCGCCGTGATTGGGATAGGCCTTAACCTTAATAATTTTTTATTGGACCTGCGAATGACTTTCGGACTGACCGATCTTGACAAAGATTCCACTTCGACAACGTCGAAAGAGATTCAGCTCTTGGTCGGCTGGTACTTTTAAAGCGCAAATTGCAGTTGCGCGGCTCCGCCTTCCCATGTCTGCGGAGATCCAAAACGATCTAAATCAAAAGTGAACAACCAGCGAAAAAAAGTTAGCTCATTTGTTTTGAATGTATAACTTAAGTTGAAGCGATTTTCGCTACCGCTGTGATCGTTAATGTTTCTAAGGTCGCTTGGTCCCTCGCTCGTATGAAAATTTGCATTCACACTAAAACCCCAGTTTATAAACTCAAGCCAAAAATAGGGAAGGACGTCGCTAAAATCAATGAGGTGCGTTTGTACGACGTAACTGCGTTTGGCGTACCGAACACCGTAAGAAAGTAAGGCGTTTTTAGCAAAAAGATTTACTTGTCTCTCATTATGAATTTGCCAAAGTTGACGAGTGAGAGACTGAGTTTGCGACGGATTTGTCAGGTACTCCGTTTTGCGAAAATCTTCCATCTCCATAATAAGGTGCGAATCAGCAACTTTTTTTCGCCAATGCAGATTAGTCCGCGTTACATCTCTTTCGTAGATTTGATCTTGTTGAGGAAATGCCCACTTTACCAATGGCTCGCGCGTCCAGGAGACTTGGAAAAACTCCGTGGAATCGCTAGCAAACCACCGTTGAACAACTCCGTAACTCTCAGGTTCTTTTAGAAAATAGTCACTGGCTTCGTTTCTTTGGTTGCGTGAAAAATCAGGAAGTGAATAGAAAATTTTGAGCTCACCATTAGGGCTTTGCAGATAGGTGAGGGCGACGCCAATGTCATCTTCTGCTTTTAAAGTTGTTGCTTCGCCAAAAAGCGATAGGCCAAACTTACTGAACCAATAGGTGAACTCCAGCATCATATGTTGCTCGGATGTTTCCATATCAGAAGAGTCAAAGTACAAAAGTCTGAAATCGAAATCGGAAGAGAGTCTGGATTTAACTTTGAAGCGGTTATCCACTCTAAATCTTTTGCCCGTGAGACTGCCATAGCCAAAATCAAAGGCATTGTTCGATCTGAGCCAATGATAATCCCATAAACTTGGTTTTTGGTAGGTGAGTAAGTGAGACTCGTATTCGCTATCAATTTGTAAGGTATCACTAAAGGTTGAACGATCGACTGTTTGCAAACTTCTATATTCGGGGAACGCTTCAAAAGCAAATACCGAGGAGCAAGATAAAAAGGCAAAGAGCAGTGTTTCCATCATATAATTTGGCAAGTTGTAAAAGCAAATTCACCGTTTGTAAAGAAGCTCTTGACATACATACATAGCATAGCTAGGTATTATGGTATGGCAGAGGATATTGATAATTGGAAGATACAAATACGTAAAGGCTATCTGGAGCTCTGTATACTTCTCTTAATTCAAGAGCATAAACGTCTCTACGGATTTGATCTCCTCGAGAAACTTAAAGATAACGACCTTCCGCTTAAAGAAGGTACTCTCTATCCTTTAGTAAATCGTATGACTGAGGATAAAATTCTGCAGGCGGTCTGGGAGACCGAGAACAACAAAGGACACCCGCGCAAATTTTATTCTTTGACAAAAGATGGCACGAAATACTTAGACGAAATGAAAACTGAATTTGAAAAAATGATTAAAATTTATAAATCCTTACAGAAATAGGAGAGGTTATGGCTGTGGATATGAGACTAGAATCGTACTTGATGTCGCTGGACAGAGCGTTGGGGCAGGTTCCCATTAGCGAAAGAGCTGATATTATCACAGAAATTAAGAGCCACATCCTTACTGCTCAAGAAAAGGGCCAGCCACTGGATTCGGTTTTAAATTCTATGGGACAACCTGAGATTGTCGCGAACAAATATCTATTAGAAAAAGGTTTGAAACCGCTGCGACCGTCAAAACGACCGTTGTTGAAGTGGTTTGCTCTTGGTACTTTAGGTACCATTTTTTTCATTTTTTGTGTTATCTCCCTTATAGTCTGGAAACTTTCACCGATTGTTGCGATCGACAGTCATAGCGTGAAAATTTTAGGTGGTCTAATTGATGTTAACGATACCTCGATGGATGCAGACTGGGATCAGTTCAAAGCTTCTATTAATGTCGGAGTCAATGGACAGATCAGAAAGATTGAAGGAAATCGTAGCCTCGTTAAAGGTGAAGTTGACTCCATCAGAATCGCCATAGTGAACGGTAAGATCGACATAACGATGTCTACGGATGATAAAATCTATTGGGACTGCAAAGTGAATGCTGCAGAGGATTCTTTTTACACGGCGATGACAGTCGGCAAAGTTTTCACTCTCGATTTCAATAAAAATGCCTTTACCAAATGCGATGTTGCTCTTCCAAAAGGATTTCCGACGCAGGTGTCAGCTACTAACGGTAAGCTGCATTTAAACTCTCTACAAAATGACATCGACGTTAACGTCGCTAATGGCAAAGTAGACATAACTCCTGACAGCGAAATCAAATATCACTATCAGCTAAATGTAAAAAATGGGAAAGTTCAGGACTTTCCTTCGAGTGATGATACTGGTGCAGTTAAAGTTAAAGTTAACTTGCAAAATGGGAAGATTGACAACACCCAAGATCATTAAAAATGAGCGGTCTCTACATAAATGTTAGCATTGGACTTTGCGTCTTCACGGGCGCAATGACCGCAGCAATAAATTTCACCATCGGTCTCAAAACCATGGCCAACAATTTTAACATCACAATGAGCGCAGTTCGGAGCTAGTGCTTGAATGGCACATTCGAAGCAATCAAATTCGTGGATCTCATCGTCGACGCTGATTTCAAAAGTATTCTCATAATCGTTGCCGCAAGTTTCACAAACGCCCATATCTTACCTCTCTCTTCGTTAACCGGGTGGTGGCGCGTCAGGGCTTTCAAGGCCCTGCCGATTCCGCCACTCGTCGTAAAGAAACCGCACGTTGGGATTTCCCCAGTACGGCTTGCAAACTTAGGCATTTCAAATTGAACCTTTCCATTTTTCTTTGGCGTTTAAGCTCACTCCAAGCGTTCGTGCCAAAAAACCAAGTTGGATTCAATTTTTAGTCCGGCAACTACTTCACTTATTTCATTAAAGTAGCCGCCTAGAACCGCCGTTCATAAATCGTGAGATTCATCATCTAACAATTTATTCAGTCAGGGACTTTCACTAGACTTAAACTTTCCAGTCTAAATCGTCATCGCTTATAGTCTCTTCTGCCCCGCTTGCAGGCTTACAATCTGATTTCGCCGGCCACGGAGGCCCTCCGCAGACGGTTTTTTCATCTTGCTTTGCCGGCGATGGAGTTCGCCGCCGACCTACAAGTGGTTCCGCGCTTTCACTAAGCACATCGTCTTAACATGTCGTCCTTCCACCGCTTCAATGAGTTACTTGCTGCGAACGAGAAGTTTCTTCACTAGCAATGTTGCCTTCGCTTCGTTTGCATAAAGCTC
>CAYPZY010000199.1:0-5874 GCA_964415155.1 uncultured Bdellovibrionales bacterium | reverse complement strand
AAGATTTTTAATGATAACGTTTTTTCCTGAAGTTTCCACTTCAGCCATTTTTATTGAGTACGCTCCAATATCTATTCCTACTGCTCTCATCTTCTCCTATTTTATGGACCTTTAACGGGTATGGGAAGGTTTAATTTTCAAACCAGTACACTACGGTGGGTCGTGCAGCCTGTTGGGTCTGGGCTGTCGATCCATCTGGCTTTTTTTCATCTGTCTTCTTTTTATCATCTGGTGTTTTTCCTGATGGATCTGGTGGTGTCGGGTTGCTGCTCTGTTTTTCCTTCGATAACTGGTCTTTTAGCTGGTCTTTAACTTGATCAAAGTCATAGGCCACGGCGACAATTTTTCGAGCGACGTTAGAAGAATTGCCGATGCTGGTGATACGAAAATTAAGCACGCGGTCAAAGATAAAGGGAAAATTCTTTTCTTTAAGTGTGTTGGTACGCAAGCCGACCGACTCAAGGAAGCTATAAAAATCTTCAGCGTCGCGAAAAGGACCGCCTTTTTGTTGGTCGTTTCTTCGTTCAATTACTTTTTCGGCCATCTCTTTTTCCATATTTGGGTCAAGAGACATGAGAACTTCTTTTGAAGCGTAATTTATGTTGATTGCTTTCGATCCATAAACCGTAATCTGCCCGGCAATTACGTCGAATAGATCATCTTCCATGTCGGCAACCATATGCACTTCCTGCAACGATTTAAAAGGTTGGTTCGGTGGCAGCTTGTCAGTTTCTTTTATCTGTGAGTAGGCCGAAGATTCTTCGCCACCATTGAGACTGGTATTATCTTCATCAATCCAATCAATGATATTATTGATGAGCTTTTCAAAGTTGTAGGACTGATATTTCTCAGCCCAAGAATCATCTACTTTCAAGCGTTGTGTGTAGATATTTAACAACTTTGCTTTAGTGGCTTCAACAATGGTTTTGGCGGGGGAACCCAAGTCATTAATATCAATTTTAGCTTCTTCGCTTTCAATCGTGGTGATGTATTTTCCATCGAAAGAAGATTCTTTAATAACTTTATTCAGTTGGTCTTTAACGGCACTGCCAATCTCTCCTGGAACAACTGGTGGCCAGGCAAACGGCATCTGCCAAATTTTATCGAGTAGACTTGCTTGCGGACCAAGTGTTTTGCCAAATTGTGCCTGAGCTTTTTTGTAAAGCATAATGCGATAAAGACTAAGTTCGACGCCGGCCTTAGCCGCATAATACGCTTTTAGTCGTTGCAGACTCTGATTTGCTGCGATGGATTCCACCTGCGTGCCATACTGCACTTCCACAGCAATGACTGTCATCATGATAACGGCGAACAAAGTCATGAGCAGAGCTACTCCGCCCTGTGATTTAATTATCTTGAGGGAGTGCAGATTTGTCATTAGGTTGATCCTTCTTTTTGCTTTGATCTAAGGGTGGATTGTTAGGAAAACGTAGAGCCGCCACAAGTACCATGGAATATTTTTTCTTGGAATTCTGATCTCTATCTTTGATGGTAAGGCGCACTTGGACCGCTTGCGGAAAACGATTGCGAATTTCTGTGGGCCCTTTTTCATCCGTGCGCCACTGTTTTTGCCATCCCTCCATCTCTTCACCAAAATAACGTAACTCAAACTTTTCGACATTTTCTAAAATGGGAGTTTCGGTTCCGCCCTTAAGTAAGTCGTCATCAATGTAGGGTGATTCTTTGCGCCACAAGCAGCTTGAATCGGCGGCTCTGGGGTTGCCACGAGGTCGACAGTTTTTCACAAAGTAACCGACTTCCGCTTGATCGCTCTCTTGGGAATTGCGCACCATTCGCGTGTGACTTAGAGTTGTAAAGTAGGCGGATTCGGTTTCTCCCAGAAAATGCGTCCAAATAGGCGGTGGTTGTTTGAGATCGGTGAGTAACGGTTGTGTGGGTGTTGCAGGTGTACTCGGATTTAATGGGGGCGGTTGGACGGGATTCGTTGGATTGATTGGTGCGGTACCAGGGTTACTTTCCTCTTTGATTTTCTTGAGAACTTCGTAATGAATATTACGATAATTAAAAGCCAGATTGATATCTCTCTCCATCACCCGCAAAACATCGCGCATCACCGATGTTTGGTCTATTTCCGTTTGAATCTTTGCTCGCGATTTGATGGCGCGATTGATGGATTGTGCCGTGAAAACTGAAAGCGTTCCCATAATAGTAACGGCGATCATCATTTCAAGGAGAGTGAATCCAGCTCGTTTCATGGACCGGCTCCCCCGATAGCGCCCCCGGCGATGCCTGAAAAATTCGGCTCCTTGGTAAAATCGACCATGTAAGTGGAAATCGTGTATCTCGTTTCGGCGGCCCGTTTATTGTTTTTTTTGACGATGACGGAAACTTTAATTTCTTTTATTGCTTTACCAAGACTCTCGTTGAGTTGTTTTAAAACCATTCGCTGCATGTCGACGTTAGACTCTTTATTCACATCTAACATAGAGCTTAAATCGGGAAGTTGAAACTCTTGTGATTTTAATTCCCAAGAATAGTCTGGAAATGAATCGCCGAAGTTGCCCGCGTCCTCCTCGGGAATCTTATCAAGTGGCATATTTTGGTACTTGAGTTCAATCTCGGTCATTTTTTGCTGCAGTAAAAAAGCGACCTCATTGTAAAGACGCATTTTTCGCACGCGCATGAGATTGCTACTCCAAGTGCTACTGACAATAACGAGAGCGAAGGCCAAAATCATCATCGCTACGAGAGTTTCAATGAGTGTGAATCCCTGTTTCTTCACTTGTTCTCCCGAATATCTTTGAGCGCAATCTCATTGGTAAAGACATCCACTTTGCCAGTTATCGGTTCAATGGCGATCGTCCACTTGATCTGATCGTCTACTGTCGCCAAATGGATAGCTGCCTCTTCCACTAAACCTTCCGGCAAAAAATGAATATAAGCTATGCCTTCGGTAACAACTTCGTCGCGGTTGGCGTATTCCACTTTTTTTATTTTTAAAAACGCCGGCAATTCTTTTTGACCGTTGCTGAAAGATCTCTTGTCGATGGTAAAAGGATTTTTCTTTTCTTTACCGTCCTTATCCTTGTCGCGGCCGCGCGCTTTCTCTTTTAATTCTGCCTCAGAGGGGAAAAGAATTTTTGAAGTGGAGCTCTCGACCCAGATGCGGTGAAGTTTCTTTTCATTCATTTCTAGAGCTAAACGAAAGGTTACACCTGTAATTTTAGCGCGCGTATGAAGTTCGCGACTGACACCCGCTAAATCGCGAACGGCTTTCTTTAAATCAACATTTGGGCTACGAAGTTTTTTAGCGCCAAAAGCCATAAGGAAACCAATGATGATAAAGACCACCATGATTTCCATTAAGGTAAAACCCGATAGGTTTTTTAAACGGTAAGTCGGTGTAGACTTACTTTTCGGCTTCCTCGTTTGTGATGTCTCGATTAGCTCCATCACCACCTTCTTTTTTGTCTTTGCCTAGAGAGCGCAATAAGAATTTTCCACCAAGATTTTCATACTGGATTGGTGTTCCCCATGGGTCGCGAAGCATTTTTGGATTAGCGTACGCTTCTGGTCCCCAACTTTCGCAATTGGTTCCGTCTTGTCGTAACAAACCTTCAAGGCCTGTTTCAGTGGGGGGATAATCGTTACAATCGGCATAGTACAGATTAAGCGCATTCGAAAGTTCACCAAATTGAGCGGCAACTTGTTTGATTCGAGTTTTTTGAAAGTTATCCATCACTTTTGTGCCCAAGACTGCCATCAAACCACCAACGATAATCAAAACAATCATGATCTCCATAAGAGTCATACCGAGTTGGTTTCGCAAAATTTTGTTCGATTGCATGTTCTCGCCTATGTTGTGCATTTCAGTTCCTCCGTATAAATGAACGCTGAAAGTCTATATTACCCAGATATATTAGACATTTCAAATAGAGGAATCATTATCGAGAAGACGATGATTGCGATGACACATCCCATTACTACGATCATGACTGGCGCCATGATGGAAGTTAAGCCGTCAACGGTGTTTTTAACTTGAAAGTCATAAGCGTCACTCACTTGCGTTAACATACTTTCCAGTTCGCCCGTTTTTTCGCCAATGTTTACCATGTGGATAACAATCGGTGGAAACTCCCCAGACTTTTTAAGAGGACCAGCTATCGATTCCCCCTCGCTAATATTATCGCGAGCAGCTTCGATAGCTTTTTTTAATACAGCGTTACCCACGACGTTACTGACAATGTCCATCGCTGTGAGCATCGGTACACCACCGGCAAGCAATGTTGACAATGTTCTCGTAAAACGTGAGACGGCAATAAGACGCGCGAGCCTTCCCACCACTGGCAATTTTAAAACGATAGCGTCCCACTGATCAGAACCTTTCGGCGTCGCTTTCCAACTGCGAAACAATAAAAAGCCTGCGACAATCCCGATAGTTAAAACGTGCCAGTAGTTCACCATGACCCCGCTGAAGTCGATGACCATCGTCGTGTACCATTCAAGCTTCAACTCGGGTGCCGCTTCAAAAACCGTTACCATTTTTGGAATAACGAAAATAAATAGAAGGACAAGCATACCTAGCGTGAAAAACATCATGATCAGAGGATAAAAAGTCGCCGATTTCACTTTGCTTGTCAGTTCGTTTTGCGCTTCGGTAAATTCAGCCAGGCGAATCAAAATCACGTCAAGAGTACCTGACATCTCGCCGGCCTCTACCATTGAAATATAAATATTTTTAAAAATTTTGGGATATTTACCCAGAGCTTTAAAAAGTGGTGAACCTTCGTTCACCATATTCTTTATGTCGGCAAGAGCTTCTTTGAGCGTGTTGTTTTCGATTTGTTCAGAGACAGCGGCCAAACTCTCGACAAGAGGAACATTAGCCTTTAAGAGTGTGGCCAATTGGCGAGTCATTGTTGATAAATCTTCAACACTCACTCCTCGTTGGGCAACCGCGCGTTTCTTTCCGCCCTTTTTTTCGGGTTTTTGTTTATCACGAATGTCGACGACAAAGATGCCGTCTTTTTTAAGTTTGGCGCGCGCCATTTTCGAATTATCGGCGTCAACAGTGCCGCGAACGTTGCCGCCTCTGTTGTTTATGCCTTTGTATTCGAAAACTGGCATGATTATAAATCCACTTGTGAGTTACTTAAAATTTCCTCGATGGTCGTGATGCCGTTGAGCACCTTCCCAACTCCGTGATCGCGCAATGTCGCCATGCCCGCAGCAACCGCCGCTTTTTTTATGGCGCCGGCATCCTGGCGTTGCATCACTAAACTGCGAATCTCATCGTTAACGAGCAAAAGTTCCTGAATAAGAGTTCGTCCCAGATAACCTTTTTGATTGCACTGGCCACAACCAACTGCTTTATAAATTGTTCCAGTAGCGGCTTTTTCGGGAGAGAGTTCGAGGCTCTTTAATTCAATCGCGGTTGGTGTGTGCGGTTGTTTGCAGTGAGGACAAAGCAGCCGCACGAGACGCTGGGCGCCCACTCCCAAAAGTGAAGTGGCAATTAAAAATGGCTCACAACCCATGTCGATTAGACGAGGGAATACGCCGGGAGAATCGTTCGTGTGAATTGTGGAAAGCACCAAGTGACCTGTTAAAGACGCATTGATGGCAATCTCCGCTGTTTCTAAGTCACGAATCTCACCTATCATTATAATGTCAGGGTCTTGTCGAAGAATAGAACGCAGTCCACTCGCGAAAGTTAAACCGATCTTAGAATTCACTTGAATCTGACCGATACCGTGAATCCTTTGCTCCACAGGATCTTCAACCGTAATAATGTTTTTATCGATAGTGTTAATTTTTTGCAGACAAGCATAAAGCGTTGTCGATTTACCTGAACCTGTTGGACCTGTTACAAGAAAGATTCCGTAAGTTTTTGAGAGCATGTCGTCAATGTTT